>JALHPX010000324.1 GCA_022842225.1 bacterium | reverse complement strand
CAAAGTGACGCGGTTTTGGTGAGTAGTCCGAAGAAGCGTTGCCTCGAAACCTTTGAACCCTTAGCGGATAGTCTGGGAACAGACGTAGAAGTTCATTCTAATTTAGATGAGCAGCAGCGAGGCGAATCCGATCGCGCATTCGAAAAACGTATTGATAGCTTGCTCAAGGATCAAATGAGGTCGCGCTCGCCCATTGTTCTTATCTGCGCTCACGGCGATTGGATTGCACTTGCGACAAAACGCCTCGCGGGTGTGGAATTGCACTTGAGCAAGGGCGGCTGGATTGAGTTTTCACGTGGGAAAAAGTCTGAGCTTTGTTGGATGCTGCAGCGGCTTCCGTAGGAAGGCTATCTGCTTCCTTAACTGAGCGCGATAACCGTTAGAACTAAAACACTCGTTGCCACTACAGCGCTAAATCTGGAAATGATGCGATTCATTGAGGCTGTTATTTAGCGTCGAAGCTCTACCGACGTCAATTATTTAGAGTAAGAATTTCAGAATCCGATGCCTATCTTTGCACCCAGTGTGAGAGTGGATGACTCACAGCCGGTGGATTTAGCAGCTTGGTAGCGCAGAAACGGGGAGGCAAATACTTGGAGCTTACCCACCTTGGAGGTGATCTTAATCGCCCCGGTCGTATCTGGAACAAATGCGTACGAATCCGTTGCAGTCGACCCAAATAATCGCGCCGATGCGCGCGTCTCGATGCTGAAGTGAAGTCCCAACACATTAAAGAGATAGTACTCCGCAAATATTCCAGCCATGGGTGCGGACAAGGTTTGCGTTAGAATGCTCGTGCCAGAGGCAAGAGCCACTGGGAGTTGGCCCCAACCTACTTCCACACCGAGACGCAATTTACCGCCCCGGGAAGGATAGCCGGTAAAGCGTAGAAGTGCGGTATGGGTGATGCTCGCGGAAGAGGCCATACTCGCTCCCGCGGGGATCTGCCAATTAATTTGCTCGTAGGCATAGACCACACTTAAAAGCGTGAAGGACGTACGCCAAATCCCTAATTCGGCATCCACTGCCAGCGCAGCGTCCGAAAGCAAAGTTAATCGGGCGCCGGAGCTAGGTACCGTCGAATCCAGCCGTTTCGATGCGACTCCGGCCTGCACCACGACCACTGGGCAAAAGCCAAAACAAGTGGCTTGGCCTTTTGCGCCCAAATTCTGTGCTGCATTGAGCGGAGCCACCATAAAAAAGGCGCTGCCACAGAGCAGCGCAATCAAACGGTTTTTGGTGTGTAAGAGACCCACTTTGATCAACTTTAGTCCGCCACAAACGATACGACAACGTTGGCATTGGTGAGCGCGCTCGTCCCCGCAGTGCGGATGTGGCGACCAATATAGCGATCGCCGTTGGTGATATTAAAAGCGGCGGAGCGCACGCGTGCCTTGGTGGTGCCAAAGGTTACGGTACTTCCCGTTACGGTGGTGGTGCTGGTGTTGCCCACTTCATTTGAGCCATGGTTTTCTAAGCTGTAACCCGAACCACTAGCTATGGTGTTGTAACCTGTTCCTTCAAAATAGAAGGCGGGAGTTGAAAAGTTTACAGCAGTCAGCAACGCGCGGCCTTGCGCGAAAATAGTCGTCGCTAAATTGGCTCGTTGGCGATCGATGCGATAGTACACTTCACCGCGCACGATGTTGTTTAAGTTCACCCACAGCCCAGCACGAGCCACATAGGTGGTGTACGAGACCGAAGATGACCTGATGCGGACGTCAAACACCGCGGTGTCGTTGAACCCCGCCGCCGAGTCCGCAAACGATTTGCTCACCAGCTGTTGTGCCGTCGTCGCCGTGACGGTCGCTTCCGACGCCGTCACGATCGTCGCAGCGTTACGGTTATAAAGTGCGATGGAAGCCGTGCCTGCCGCATTACTTGTTGAGAGTACTGCTTCCAACGTCCAGGGGGTGCCGGACGCTAAATTGAGCCAAGCCGAGGAATTCTTAGTCCAATAACCATAGCGATCCGAAGTCGGCGTTACGTAAGTGGTGCTGGTCGTGACGTCTACACCCGTTGCAGAGTCGGTGCGGGCGATATCGCTCGCTTGGCGATGGAGAAGCGGAATATAAATCCGTGTCTTAGTGGCATTTTGCTGATTCACCAACATGCGAGCGGCTTGCACTTGCAACTGATCGTTTGAAGTCGTGCGATCCAGTTGCAATCGAAAATTATTATTCGATCCTGACGGCGAAAACGTCGTGCGGACACGTCTGCTCGTGGTCCCAGACGGCAGCGAAGCCGTTGCTACGGTTGTACCAAAAGCGTCGACCAAGGCTACCGAGCGGGTCACGCTGTCGGTGTTCTGACCAACAACTTCAAAGTAGTAACTGACGGTACCGTCGTAATCGCTGGGAGTGAGTGATGTCCGCGAGCGTTCGAACAGAATCGCACTCGCTGCTGACGACGATAACGTGTAGTCCACCATCTCAATGGGGACTTCGAGGTCCGCAGTCGGTTGGGTGAAGGTGACCGTACCGCCCGTTACCGCGACGGGGGTCAGAATGGAAAGTGTCTTCACTTCATAACGCGAGCTCGAGAACGTGCAGGTGGAAATACCCGAGGCGTTTGTGGCGCTGCAACTTAAGTACATGTTACCCGAAGAAGTGTTGGTAGCTGAAAAAGTAGGAGTGACTCCCGGCACGGCATTCTGAAACTCGTCTTTAAGCGTGATGGTTACAGTCGACAGCGCCGAGGCGTTCGCTAGCACTGGGCCTGTTCCTGTAATCGTGCTGTAGGTCGCACTCGGCGAGCCTGGGATAACGGTGATAGAAGGCAAAGCCGAGAGCAGCACCTGCCCGCTAATCGTGGTGATGACCACCGACGCTGTACCCGATGCCATTGCCGTAAATGTGGTTTGGTAAACGCCCGCGCCAACATACGTGGTATCCGAGAACACACCCGAACTTGTTCCGCCGTTTAGGGCAAAGCTTAAAACTAAATCTGCTTGATCCACCGGGGCACTATCCGCATCCAAGACCGTGGTCGTGACAGTAAGGGTAGATCCCGATGCAACGCTAGTGGCTGACAACGTGACCGTGGAGAGTTCGAGAGAGGGGGGAGTTGTCCCGCCACTCGCGGTGGAATCTTCCCCTAAAAAATTGCAGCTAGGCAAAGTGGCAAGAGTAATTGCCAGTGCGACTGCAGATAAAATTTGAGTAGGTGTTTTCACTCTAGTTCAGTTTCCTAAATCGCTGACGGCGCGGAACTAGAGCGAGGCGAAGATGGGAAGCAATGATGAGTCCTAACTTTGAGCTTACGTTCCGCGAGAATCAGTTAAGAATTCTTACAAAGAATACACTATCCAACACGCTCAAATATGTCGGAAACGCCATAATTTAAAAATTCTTTAAGTAGTGAGATCTGTTCGGATTAAAGGAGCATGCCCCTCCAAAAAACAAGAAATTCTTATGTCGTAGAAAAGGCGAAGGGTTGAGGCTTGCGTGGATGGGGTTAGGGTAGGCGTAAAAAGAAGCAGGTGAAGGGTGGTGGTTTGTTTCGACAGGCGGGTGGTTTTGAGAGCGGGAAAGCCCGGGAGGAGATCTGCCTTGTTAGACAGTTTGCTGGGGAGGGTTGGTATGGATTGGGGTTGGAAGGGGGGCGTCGGTGGTTTATGGGGTTCTGCGCCGGGGCAGAGTGGGAAGGCGCCGGTGGTTTCGAGCGAAGCGAGAGCACGGGCTCCTCGCCAAACGGGCCGGCCGCCGGGAAAAATCCTCGCGAACATTACTCAAGACTTGTTGATTATCTGCTTTGAGTAAACGAAGCCGGGAGATCTCGCGCTTCCCCAAAAAAACTTAAAAACGTTTTTTCGGATTGACATAAATTTGCGAGCATTTTTTGTCGCTGCAGCAAGCCAAGATAAAATCAAATCTCACTACGTTGCCTGCCTGTATAAATGACGATCATTCTCATATTCTTTTGTTGAATTATTTTTCAGATAAACGCCCCAGTAAGTGACAGAGAAGCCCACGAAAAAACGAGGTGTATAAGCCA
>JALHPX010000323.1 GCA_022842225.1 bacterium | reverse complement strand
TCTATTCTGCTTTAGCCGGTAATCAATTGCTTGATTTCCCACATCGCCAGCATAACGACGATAGCGGTCAACGTGCTGCGTTCACTGCGCAGGGCGCGAACAAGCTTAAACGAATGTCCCGTCGACTGATTGGGCGAACGCAGTTTAGGCAACCAGCGCGCCACATTCTGAGTGAAACGCAGATAGGGTTCGCCAAAGAGCTGAAGCAAAGTCTGCTCTTCATACGCGACGATAAATACGTATTGAGTGACCGAAAACGCGAAAATAAAAACGGCTAGCCAGATAAAGCCATAAAAAAGGCCCATCGCCGTGTACATCAGGATATTGGCCACATAGAGCGGGTTACGAATGTAGCGATAAGGGCCTGCAACGACTAATTCCGGGACCGTATCGCCGCGGGTGCGAGTCGCACTACCGGCATAGCCCACTGCCCACACTCTTAAGGCCTCTGCGGCCAAGATAAGGAACAGCCAAACTGCCCGAGTCGGGGCGGGCCAGCTAATCTCCGCTGGGAGCACCACTAAGAGGCAAACCGATAAAAGAGGAGTCAAACTGCGGTTTTGAAAGAACCAGCGGCCGATTTGTCCCACGGGATTGTACTGAAGCACCTGCTGCATGGGGCGTACTCAAACATTTTCTCGTTTCTTAGGCAATGGCTTGGTAAAACAGTCACTTCAAACAGGGGATTGAAATGCATTTTCCAGCACCTACTCAATGGGAAGTCGGTTGGATTGAATTGGTCTGCGGCAGCATGTTTAGCGGCAAGACCGAAGAGCTCATTCGACGAGTCAAACGGGCGCAAATCGCCAAGCAAAAGGTCCAAATCTTCAAACCCGCCATGGACAACCGCTTTAGCGAGACCTCGGTGGTGAGTCACTCCGAGCAGACAGTGGTTGCCGTTGCTATCTCCCACCCCGAAGAAATTATCGCCGCTATTTCGCCCGAAAGCCGGGTCATTGCCATCGACGAAGCCCAGTTTCTTCACCCGTCGATTGTCGATATCTGCCAGAAGCTGGCGGACCGCGGGCTGCGAGTCATCGTCGCCGGATTAGACTTAGATTACATGGGCGTGCCGTTTGGCCCGATTCCCAAGTTGATGGCGGTTGCCGAACACGTGACCAAAATGCACGCCATTTGCACGGTTTGCGGGGCCCCTGCCAGCCGCAGTCAGCGCGTGCAGGAAAAGCTCGAATTGCCCCTGGCATCGAAAAAAGAAGCCGCTAAAGACGCCGATGGCTCCCCGATTTACGTCGGTGCGAGCGAAAGCTACCAAGCCCGTTGTCGTCAGCATTTCCGGCCCTTTATCGAAACCTGACCATCTGGTATTCCACTGATAAGAAGTGGATGCCGATGAGTGAAGTCCTAACCAGTTACCGCCATAAGCTGCTTTATGAGCCCGAAGCCAACGCCACCCGTTTGGCCTGGGACATTAAGACCAAGCGCGCCGACGTCGAAAAAACGCTCGAGAAGTTTTGGAAAGACCGCCCAAGTGCTGCATTGGATCCGGCCGTTTTGAAGCAATATCCGCACGCCTGGTTGGAGATTGGCGCCGGCAGCGGCACTTTCGCGACAGCGTTGGGGCAGATTTACCCAGATTGGCTGGGCATCGCGCTGGAGCGTTGCCGGATGCGGGGTACGCGGCTCGCCAAACGCGTGGAGCGCCTGGGCACGAAGAATGTGCTGGGTCTGCGCGGCAATGCGATTGCGACGTTTATGCGCGACATCCCCCCGCAAAGTCTCGACCGGATATACATTCTCTATCCTTGCCCGTGGCCTAAGAATAGCCAGCGTAAGAACCGTTGGTACCTGCATTCGATCATGCCGCAAATGGTGCAATCGCTAAAGCCCGGTGGCTGGATTTATTGGGCGAGCGATCAGGAATTTTACATTCGCGAAGCGGCGTGGATTAGCGAGAATGTGTATAAGATGAAAACGTTGGCGCACGGACCTCTTGCCCCTAATCAGTACAATGAAGTGGAAAAGTTTCCGCTCGGCAGATCCAAGTTTGAAGCGGATTTCCTGCAACGTGGACAGCCCTGCCACGAATTGGTTTCTCAGGTGGTTCCGGAAACCGTCATTCCGGCTTAACGTACAGATCAAACGCTGCCTTGCCGCCGCCTGGACTCGCATACTGAGTGAATTTGGTAATGCCATTTTGCGCCAGCACTTCTTCGTCGAGAAAGAAATTACCGGTGCAATCGCGGCTCTGAGAAGTCAGAACAAAATATGCTGCATCCGCCATGATGGCGGGCTTGCGAGCGGTGCGCGTGCCTGCTTCGCCCATCAACATTTTTATAGCGGCTGTCGCGATCACGCGTTTGGGCCAGAGTGAATTTACTGCAATGCCCGATTTTCGAAATTCGGCAGCGAGCCCCAGAGTGACCATGCTCATGCCATATTTCGACATCGTGTATGCCAGGTGATCTTTGAACCAATGTGGCTCTAGCGAAATCGGTGGCGAGATATTGAGAATGTGCGGATTATTGGACTTGGCCAAATACGGCATCGCGGCCTGGCAGCAGAGAAACGTCGCGCGCTGATTGATCTGGTGCATGAGATCAAAACGTTTGGCGGAAGTTTCTAATGTAGAGGTCAAGCTGATCGCGCCCGCATTATTGATAAGCACGTCGATATGACCAAAAGACTCGATGGTTTTCTTTACCATCGACTGAATTTGCCCTTCATCGCGGACATCGACCTTGAGGGCTAAAGCTTGAGAACCGGCGGCGGAAATCTCTTCCGCTACAGAGTAGATAGTGCCGGGGAGTTTGTCGTCGGGGTCTTCGGTCTTAGCAGCGATTGCGATCTTCGCCCCTTCGCGGGCGCAACGAACCGCAATCTCGCGCCCAATACCTCTGCTTGCACCCGTGATCAAAATCACGCGGTCTTTGAGTGAAACTCTTCCGGCGTTTGACATGCATTGCCCCCTAAAAACGAAAAGCTAACGCCAGATTTTCGCAAAGTCGATGCCTCTCACACGGCGTCATCGTTTTGGCATTGAGCTTCTCAAACGGATGGTTAGAATCGCTCCAAAGTGAGGCGCTATGCGAATTAAGAATTTAGGTTTTGTGGTTCTGGGGATTTTTACAACGGCTCTAGTAACTGGCTGCGGAGTGGGACGTCCTTCCACTGCAAGCGGAAGTTTGACGCAAGATCAAGCGACTGCGTTCATGACGGGTTACTCCGCTGAGACACTGGCACTCGCTAAGACCACAGACGTCTCGATGATCGAGAAGACATTCTTAAATATCTCGAGCAATACGCGCTACGAATTTAATCGCAAAGGAGTGAACCTCCCTCTCCGCGCTGTCGGCAATAGCAATTGCCGTCCCAGCCAATCCCCTGAGCAATTAGTCGATGCCGACGGAGATGCCATTCCGGTCCATGCATCTTACGAATTTGGCTGCAACTACACCGACAACGGCTTTAACTTGGAAGCATCGGGCACCGCTTCTGTCGACGATCAAAATGACACGAACGCCGGAAGCGTTTTCCCCAAGGCTGGTTACAGCGCCAAGATGGAAGATTTTTTGTTGAAGGTCTCGGTCGGCGCGACCGAAATTCGCACGACGCTCAATGGCACCTATAATCTCAGCGTCAACGGTGGCACGCACACCGCAAACTCTTCGTTACAGGTCAACACGGAAACAGGATCGCTCTCGGGCAACGCCGGCTACTGGATCGATGTGGTAAACGTGGCGACGGACGTCGCCAATATTGCCGGCGGCGGCACCAGCAGTATGTCGGGTTATTTCCAATTGGTGATGGGCAGCAACGACTACACCTTACGTGTAAATTCAAAAGACCTTACGTACGGCGGCTGCGGCGCGGACAACTTCTTCAAAAACGGCGAAATCACTTTCACCGACGGCGACGAAAACGTCCTCCGCCTCACCTACACCAACTGCGTCCGCCGCGTAACCTACAACGACACCGCCACCCTCTAAAAGGTGTCAGTCTCCCTGGGGGCCCCAAAGGTAGCGGTCACGGGGATTTCAGTGGCGTTACCGCCGTAATTCCGCAGAACCGTACA
>JALHPX010000322.1 GCA_022842225.1 bacterium | reverse complement strand
CCTTGTCACATTGGGCCAGGGGACGAGTCAACCGAGGAATAAATGCCATGCGTCATGCACATTGGAAGGTTTACGGCAGGGTACAGGGAGTGGGTTTCCGCAAGGCCACCGAGCGAGAAGGCCAGCGGCTGGGCCTTAAGGGCTGGGTAAGAAACCTCGAAGATGGCGGCGTAGAAATCCTGGCCCAGGGAGACGCCCAAGCAGTTCAAATTCTAGTGGACTGGAGTCGGCGTGGACCCGCGTTTGCGCAAGTGGAGAGCTTGGAGATCGTCTCGGAATCTACTCTGGAAGGGGATCAGGTCGAAGCGGTAACCTTTTTAATGCGCCGAGATTAGGCTTGCTTCGATTTACCCACGCAAATCAGGTGAAAGGCAAAGAGCCCCGGCAGCCAGCGACAAAGCGCTTGGTCGATGCGCGCGGCAAATCTAGGAAAGACCTTGCGAACGGGGCCAAAGGGAAAATGCCCTACCGTTTTTTCTATCCTCACTTCGTAGCCTGCGTTTTCTAATAGCTCGCGCAACGTGCGCACGGTGAAGAAACGCAGATGCGTGCGATCTAAAATCCCCTGATCCTGGTAATCAAAGCGGCCAAACAGGAACTGCAAGCGTTGCTTCCAGAACAACACGTTAGGAGCTGCCACGTACAACGTTCCACCGGGCCGTAAGAACGGGCTCAGACGCTTTAGAGTGGTTTGCGGATCGGTGAGATGCTCGATGACATGCGAGAGTAAAATCGCGTCGAAAAATGCGGGCGGATAGTCTGGCTCCCAAGTCTGCACATCGGCCACCGTGAGACGGTGGAAAAACGGCCGCGCAAGGGCGGCCTCCTTCTCTGAAAGCGTTACGCCGTGGACCTCACGACCCAAGGAGCTGAGAATCCGCGCGTTGTCGCCGGCACCGCAGCCAATATCGAGCACGCGCCGCTCGCCCTCTGGAATGGATTCCAGCAGCTCGGGCAAGCCTTCGTTTTGGTACGCCTTGTTTTGGTAGGGATTCATAGTGCGGCCTTTATGGTGCGCCCTTATTGTAACTTGGAGCCGTGAATAGTCCCAAGAAGTGACGTTAATTGTCTCTCCCCTCAGTGTTTTTGCACCTGTCTAGGCTTACGACGGTGGCATTAACTTTGCTCTAGTTGCTTCCCGATGCGCCCTTCCGTTTTTGGAGGCGCTTGGGAGGATGGACGAATGAAACGTCTCTTTTTTGCTCTGATGATGACGAGCGCACTTTTGTTAACTTCTGGTTGTGGCGACGATAAGTCGACCAATCCAAACGCGCCAGTCGCGCAACAACCTGGCGGCTCCGGCGGTAACGGCTGGACACAAGATCAAATTCAGCAGTCGGCTGAACGCTGTGCTGCTTATGGACTGCTTTCCTCTTCGGGAACGCGGCTGAATCCTTGGTTGAATTTCTGCAGCTGCTCTTACTCGGCCGCTTCGCAGGTCGCGACGTTTAATCAGTTCGCGAGCCGGCCAGATTTTTATATCAATCAGATTCAATCGCAGGTTCAGGGCTGCTTAAATAGCTCTGGATTATCGGGTGGTAGCAACACTACTCGCGCGTTGGAAGCCTATTAATCGGGGCTAAGTAGATCGGACCTAACCCGCTTTTTTGCTGGGTGAAGGTAACGGTCGCGCCGCTTGCGGCGCCTTCTTTGAAGATCCCTCACTCGGGGCCTTGGTAATTTCCTCGGCCATAGTCGGAACGACTACCGGTGAGGGATTTGCTTTTGGTGCGGGTCGCGACGCGACGGGCGCTTTGGAAGATGCGGGCGCCGCGGGAGCTACTGGCGCCACCGGAGCTTTGGGCATAGCCGGTGCTGAAGCGATGGGCTTGGGCGCTACCGGTTTTGGCGATACGGGGACCGGAGCGGAGAGTACGGGCGCGGCTGCTGGCTTCGGCGCCGCAGGCGGCTTTAGATCCACTGGAAATTTCGGAGCTCCCGCCTGAGACGCGGACGTTGTGGTAACCGGCGGGAGTGTGACTTCATTTAAGGACCGCAGCGATGGGTCGGCTGCTGTTTTCGCTTCGACTTCCCTTGCTTGCGCTTGAAGATTTTTTACCGTGATTCCAGCGACCGTCTTATCCATCGGCAGCACGCGCTCGCCGGTCTTTTCGGAAGTGGGTAACGGCCCCGGACTGGCCACTGGCTTTGCTTCCACTTTAACCACTGGCGACTCGGAGACACGGGGTCGCTCAATAGGTTTCTCGACCGGTCTTTCAACCGGCTTCTCAATCACCTTCTCAACTGATCGCTCGACAGGTTTCTCGACGGGTTTCTGAACCACTGGCTGCGCGGGTGGTTGCGCAGGTGGTTGCGCAGGTGGCTGGGCAGGCGGTTGCGCGGGCGCTTTATCGGCTGGCTTCTGAGCCACCGGCTGTTTACCTGGCTGAATAATCGGCTGGCGCAGCGACGCCGGGCCTTTTGCTCCCGGTTTCACATCGCGCTTGGCGGCATCGCCTGTCATCACAGACGGCTTGACCACTCCGGTAGGTCCGCCGGCCGCTCCACCACCGCCTGTTCCGGACCCGGGATTTTGGTTGGCGCGAACCATACTGGTCAAAGCGGCATCGGCGTCGACTGGATCGACCTTGCCTTCCGCCATCAACTGTCGAATGTGCGCTTCCATTTGGATCATCCCCTCGCCCTTTGCGGTTTGGAGGATCGACGGAATTTGAAAAGTTTTTCCTTCGCGAATCAAGTTACTG
This sequence comes from bacterium, assembly GCA_022842225.1. GTDB lineage: Bacteria > Bdellovibrionota > FAC87 > UBA2466 > UBA2466 > JALHPX01. Next base: position 1,342 of record JALHPX010000322.1, on the reverse strand, counting down.
ATCGCGTAGTTGGAGACCATGATCTCGTACGCAGCCACTCGGCCGTTGCCTTCGGGGCCTTTGAGTAGAATTTGGCTAATCACGGCGCGCAAAGATTCAGAAAGCATCGCGCGAACGAGCGGACGTTCTGTCGCCGGGAACGATTCAATAATCCGATCGATGGACGAAGCGGCACCGCGGGTGTGCAGAGTTCCCAACACCAAGTGACCCGTTTCTGCGGCGGTCAGCGCAAGGCCAATCGTTTCTTGGTCGCGCATTTCACCGACGAGAATGACGTCGGGATCTTCCCGCAAAGCGTACTTCAAGGCATCCGCGAAAGTGAGGCAAGATTGGCCGATCTCTCTCTGGTTGATGAGAGATTTCTTACAAGGGTGCACAAATTCAACGGGATCTTCGACAGTCAAAATATGATACGAAAAATTCGTATTCATATAATTGATAATACTGGCGAGTGTCGTCGATTTACCGGAACCCGTGGGGCCAGTAACCAGCAGCAGGCCCTTCGGAAGGTCCGCTAGTTTTTTCACCACTGGCGGGAGACCAAGATCATCAATCTCGGGCATACGCGTAGGCAACCAACGAATGACAGCGCCCACTCCTCGACGAGTCCAAAAATAATTCAGACGAAAGTTTCCGCAGTTGGGAACGGAGTAACTCTTATCGAGATTCTTATGATCGGTGAATTTCTTCCTGTCGGGTTCGCTGATAATCTCAAACAAAATTTCTTGGAGTTCTTGATTCGAATAAACCTTTGGCTCCAAAGGCTCAAGATCGCCATGACGGCGCATCATCACAGGGCTCTCTGCGGAAAAGTGGATGTCCGAAGCTTTCTTCGTTACCGCAGCGCGTAGGATGTCATCAATCTTTGCCATTAAAGAGCCCGTAGTGGTTGTGCAGGAACATACCTAGCGCGTAAAAGCCTAGCGGCACGACGATCCAAGTGAGGATGATCGTGTAAGTCTCGGCGTTATCGTAGATTGCTTCTAATATTCTCAGCACTTCCTTAAACTCCCCTTCGCGTACTTTTCGGTATTTCCGTTGTTTTTCTTAAGCGCCGAGTCACGCTATGATTTCAACTACCTAATGCCCATCCAACGCCTCCATTTCGTCGATTCCCCGGCCTACGCTCCGGGCTTCTTTGATTCCTTCCTGGGCGGACTCTTTCTGGTAAAGGGCCTTCCGCTGGCGGGCCAACTGCTTTGGCTTTTGGCCTTTGGACTGGCGCTGTTCCTTGCTTGCCATGAAGGCATGGCAAAAAATCAGTCGATGGCGAAGCGTTTTGCACTCGGTGCAAGAGCCTGTGGGTGGATATGTTTTACCGTCGGATTTTTCTTTCTGCTCC
>JALHPX010000321.1 GCA_022842225.1 bacterium | reverse complement strand
CATCTTGTCCGTAATATTTGCGTACAACGGCGAGTAATCGATCGTGCCGTAGATGATCGACGGGTTGTCGCGATCATGCACTAGGCGGGCATGCTTATTTAACTTGGTATAAACATTGAGCCAGAAATAAACGCGATCGGCTAACTGAAAAGGAACTTGGAATTCCTTTTCCAGACGGCCATCGGGATCGTGGACAATGCGGCGCAGTTTTTCTGCGGAGACATAAAGCTCTTGATAATGAATCGGTGTCGCTGACGACGGATTAGTATCGACGGCATGCTGCTGCCACTTAGGATGGAAGTAAGCCCAGGGCTCAACGGCTGGCAATTTTTCAGTGAGCGCCTTCACTCGAGGGTCCGTAATCTTGGGCATGATGCCGAAAGAAGATTCGGGCAACGTCTTAGACTGAGTACTTCCCAGGTGCGCCATGGCTTTCAAAACGGGAGCGCTCACTTTGGAAAGCGTATTTTTCCGCGCACTCGCATCCAACAGCAGCATCGTTAAAACCAGAAGAACGATGGCGATGAAAACTAAAGAGCTGCCCTTGGGAACATGTCGGCCAGCATCCGACAAAAACGCCTTCACAATAAGGGTCGTTCTATTGCCGCGGCGACGCCAAGGACGCGCTGGACCCTTAGATGTAGTTTTATTGTCGTTGGACACGAAATCCCCTTTTATGGCCGAAAAGTGACAAAAAATGTCACTGCCTGAGCGAGGGGAAGTTGCTCCCCTGGCACCAGGGGACAACAGAGCAAGGCCTATGCCACGGGAATACGGCGTGCCTCCCGAGGGTAGCCAATCGCGAGCGGCGCCAGTCGTTGCGAGCGAAGCAAGACTCGGTAATCCCCGCCCCCTCGTTAGGAGAACGAGGTTCGGAGAAATTCTATCCGGCTACTTCGCACAGCTCCCGCCCGGGACGCCCGGGGGGCTTTAGTTTCTATTGGTTTTTCTCGCGCTAAGGCCGCGGATGTGGGGGCAGTGACTTCGACTGGGTTTTGCCCGCGGAATTCCCGTTCGGGAGCTGTGCGAAGTAGCCGGATAGAATTTGTCCGGGCCGTCCTCGTAACGAGGGGGCGGGGATTACGTTGTTTCGTTCGCAACGACTGGAGCCGCTCGCGGCTGGTTATATGGTTGTCGGGACAAACTCGTATTTTCTGAGTTCGGACATGGCCCGCTTGTAGCCGATGCTGACTACGTTTTGGAGGGTTCTGGAGTCTAGGGTGAAGTGATCGCCGAAGAACATTTCGCGGTCGCGCGGCTCTGGATGGATGAACAAGTAGTGGAGGGATTCTTTGAAATCTAGTTTGTCTTGTAGGCGGGCGGTGAGTTCGTGGATGTCTTCTTCGGGGTACTTTTTTTCTTTTAGGAAATCGCGGATGGTTTTTAGCGCCAGGACTTTGTTCTCATGCGATTTCTTCGCGCCATAAACTTTTTGCTCGATTGCTTGGTAGACCGTTTGAATCAGAATCGCAGAGATGCCGTAGTCGTAGAGAGAGCCGATTTCTTCTTTGTAGTGGTACGGCTGGTGCGTGTACGAGCAAATCAATAGGTCGCAGTGGTTTTCTTTTGCGACGTGGGTTGAAAGCGTTTCGCGGATTTCGCCGTCGATGTAGTAGCGGAGTTTTCCGCCGGGGTGCACGATTGGATACGGGACGTAAATTGGCGGGAGTGCCATGGAGGCGCCTACGGCGTCGGCGATAGGTACGGTGGATGTGTACTGGGAATAATTATCGACTGTCTTTTCGGTGCCGTAGCGGCCGAAGATGATTTTTCTAGAGTGATCGAGTCGCGTGCCTACTACAAAGAGATCGGCTTTTAGTTCGTTGAAGCGATTGGTGGTTAGGACGTTTTTGCGTAGGTAATCGACCAAACCGCGAGTGGAGAAGAGTCCCGGTAATCGCAGGTTTCTCAGCAGCATCGATTCTAAGGTGCGGGCGAAAAAGGAATTGCGCTTTAAGCTCTTCATCAAATGGGAAGGCTTGGGCCAGTGAACCGCTAGCATGTCGCGGTAGGAGATCTTTGGAATCTCTGCGTGGTGGCCAGGGATCTTAAAATGGGGATCCTTGGTAAACGAATTGATGATCGATTCAATGCTTACGCCCGCCGCTAACAGCGTCGTGATCAAGGCGCCGGCACTAGAGCCAACATAAGTGTGAATCTGATGCGGGTGGTAGACCGGCCGTGGGAAAGGCATGGAGTCCGGAGGACAAGGCTCGTCGGATTTGCCGCCGACAAAAGAGAAGCCCTTATCGCGAAGAGCCAAGCAAACGCCGATATGAAAAGCGGCAGCTTTGGTGGCGCCGCCGCTGCAAACTAAGCCGGTTTTGCTGAAACTGAGACGAGTTCGGAACTTAGCCATTAATGAGAATTATAAACCTTGGAGAGCTTTCCGTCTCCTCCCATCACAACTACTTCGCACTCTAGGCGGACTTGAAATTTTTCCAGGACAGTCCTCTGGGTGATATCGATCAAAGCCAAGATATCCGCGGCCTTTGCCTTGCCCTTGTTTAAAAAGAAGTTGGCGTGCTTTAGAGAGATCTCCGCATCCCCTACCCGCGTGCCCTTGAGGCCCGCCTTTTCAATCAGACGCCCGGCAGAAAAGCCTTCGGGGTTCTTGAAGGTCGATCCACAGCTCGGGAAATCTAAAGGCTGTTTCTCCGCCCGCTCAGCGATGATGCGATTTACTTCCGCCCGCACCGCCGTGGGATCGGCATGTTTTAATTCAAAGATCATCGAGACAACAAAGCGCCCTGCCCTGAGAGCGTTCTGCTGACGGTAGCCAAACGAAAAAGATTCTTTGGGATACCGAATCAAGCCTTCCTGCAAATCAAATACAGTGAATTCGCGCAGGACATCGGCGTAACAACCATACTTAGTGCCGGCATTCATAAAGATGCCGCCGCCTAAAGTGCCTGGCACACCACTACTAAATTCCAATCCGCCCAGGGAGTGTTGCATCGACCATTCTAAGAGGTCGGGCTTTGCTACCCCTGCTCCGCATTTCACCAGCGTCGCGGTTTCGGTCTTCGATAGGATTTCAATGTCGCGAAAGCCACGAGTGAAAGAAATCACGACGCCGCGAATGCCTTCATCGAGAACGAGTAAATTGGTGCCGGTGCCAACGACAGTCACTGGAATGTGGTGCTCCCGACACCGAGTTTGGATCCACGTCAAATCCGTTTCGTTGCGAGGGAAAACGAGAATGTCTGCCGGACCACCAATCTGGTACGCCAGATAAGGAGCTAGTGGCTCATTGAAGAGAACATTCCCGCCAAAGTGCGCGAGGAAAGCTTCGTTTTGACTAGAAAAGCTTGGCATAGATTCGGGGCAAATCGCCCGCACCTAAAGTAAGAACAACATCTTGGCCACTTCCAGACTCCAGCCATTCGTTCGCAACTTGCGGGTGATTTCTTCCGCAAGGCGAACGGAGTCAATGCCGTCCATCGGCGCTTCGCCCGCGCTATAGATTCCCGCGACCGCAACTTCTTCACACGGGCCAAAGCATTCGGAGAATTCTCTCCACAGGCCACTCACGCGAGAGAATCGGTGCGGTTGAAACAAGACTTTGATCTTCGCTTGCGGAAACCGCTCACGTGCGGAGGCGAGAGTCGCGGCAATTTCCGTGGGGTGATGGGCGTAATCGTCGAAGAATTTAAGCCCATTGCGTTCGCCGCGAAACTGAAAGCGCCGCTGCACGCCGCTATATTCACTCAACGCACGCAGCGAGATGCCGCGAGGAATCGCTAATTGATCGGCAAGCGCTAAACTCGCCACTGCGTTTAAAGCATTGTGCTTGCCGACGGTAGAAAGCTTGACCGGGATGTCCTCGACTCCGTGGCGTACTTGGAACTGACAACCCCAAGCGCCCGAAGTGTAGTCATGCAATTTGTAATCGCTCTCGGAAAAACCATAAGTCACCGTGCGGCGGCTCAGGCCCTTGCGAATCGAAGTGAGAGTCGGATCATCGGCGCACAAAATAGCCGCGCCATAAAACGGAATTTTATCCAGAAAGCGCTCAAACGCCGCCACGAGATTGGCAAAAGTCCCGTAATGCTCCATGTGCTCGTGGTC
>JALHPX010000320.1 GCA_022842225.1 bacterium | reverse complement strand
GGGATGACCGTTGATGATTGCCAGAAGCTTCTCACACGAAATCGCTTCGGTGATAACGACTGGAAAATGCCCGCGGTAATCCGTCTGGATTAGGTTGAGCATATCGCCGTTAAAAATGAGCTCTAGCTCCGCGCCGTCGAATGGCGGGTGAGAATAATACTCGAGCATTTCTTTGAAGCGGTGATCATAGCGAAAATCCTCGAGCGGGTTGGGAGCGCCATTGCTAAATCGCACGCCCGTCGCTAAATGGAAATCGCTGCAAACGAGTTTAAGCCGTTTCATGAAAAGTTATGCACTCTCAGATGAATTACCGCCCGACCCTTGGTCGGGCTTATCCAGTTGTTCCAGTAAAGCCATGACTAAGCGCAAGGTCTCGACGAGACGTCGCTTCTTCGAATCCATTTGGCTAAAAAGTACATTGGATTGTCGGAGCTTCTCCTCCAGTTGATCCATTTCCAATTCCAGAGCGTCGCTCTTTCGCTTTAATTCCAGCACGTGTTGATCTTTAGAATCGAGCAGCGCTTGAGTATCGCGCTTCAAGAGTTCGTACTTGTTCTCGAGTTCTTTTTCTTTAAGGCGAATGCGTTTGAGCTCCTCGCGAATCTTGCCCTTCCACTCTTCGCGCTTGCGATCAAAGTCTTCGGCAGCAGAGGATGCTTTGCCAGATTGCAGAATCTTCTGTTCATATTCTGCCTTGGTGCGCTGAAGGTCTTCGCGGTATTTCTCCTTTAGGCCCAAGAGATCTTTGCGCGATTGTTCTTCACGCGCTTTAGATGTATCTAATTCGACCACTAACTGCTGATTCTTCTTTGCAAAACCTTTTAATTGACCGTCGAGTTTTTGCAAGAAAGCCTGGTACTGGCGCTTCTGATCGATAAGATCGCGCGACTCCGCTTCTTTCAGAGCAATGTACTTCCTGAAAATTTCAATTTGTCCTTCGTTTAATTTCTTCTCAGGTCCAAGACCGTGAATGGTATTCACTTGGCGTTGCAGTAAATCGATCTGCGAGCGCAGGCGGTAGGAGAGGTCTTCCTGTGAAGTCGCCTCTGGTTCTGGTTGCGGCTCGGGCTCCGACGCTGGTTCAGGTTGCGGCTCCATTTCTGGCTGAGGCTGCGGCTCTGTCGCCACAGGAGGAGAGAACGAGCGCAAATCCGACTCCTGCCAATCTTCCAATACCACTTCTGGAACGGGAGTTAATCCAGACGTGTCGTGCGCTTCGGGCGCTGGTTGCTCGATGGGCTTTTCGTCGGCAATAGGCTCGGATTCCGACTCGCCAGTCGGCGAATGCAGAGTGGCGATGTCGTGCTGCGAGTGAAATGGCAGCTCAGTATCGTCGACAGGGCTGAGCGAGGGGAACGAAATCCCAGGCTGTGTCGTTTCAGATGGATGCGGCGCAGCATTCAGTGATTCGAGGATAACCGACGGTTCTTTGGACTCATTCGCTGGATCCATTTGCCAAAGCGGCGCCGGCTCCTCAGAGGGCTGAGGTTCTGCATTCCACTCCACAGGAGTCGCATCCACATTCCAGTGGCTAATGGGCTCCATGGGCTTGGAAGTTTCGTCGGCACCCGCGGGTTTGATCTCTCCTTTCGGATCTATTTGGAAGAATTGATCTTCCCCGGGCTTATTTTTGGGTCCGTTTTGAGACACTGCGCACACTCTCTCCAGCACTTATCGGCAAATTGAGTCGAGAAATTGATGAGAGGGAGGGGGAGTGTGTAAAAAACTCTACAGTTTCATAAGTTTATGTTTTTTTTAACGTCTTGTCAGTTCTGGAATACCGGGATTAAGTCAGCCGTAATGCAACAGGTTGAAAAAACAATTCCTAAGGAACTGTACGATCTAGCGGATCGTGTCGGTGACTTCATTCACAATTGGGGATTCAAACGTGTGCACGGGCGGATTTGGACGCACCTTGCACTCGCAAAATCTCCATTGGATGCGGGAGAGTTGATTCGTCGCTTGGGAGTTTCCAAGGCGTTAGTAAGTATGTCGCTCAGCGATCTACTTGCGTATGACGTTATTTTGGAAACAGGCAAAAGCACGAAGGGGACAACTCTCTACAAAGTAAATCCAGATGTGATGGCAGTCATTACCAACGTAGTTCGGCAACGGGAGAAGAGACTAGTTTCTCGCATCAGTGAGACGCACGAAGCTCTGAAAGACGTCCAAGCCGAATTATTGAAGGTAGCGGACATTGATCCACGTGGAATGAAATCCATGAGTACATTGGTTACGGGTGCGTCGACTGCAATTGAGATGTTCTTGTCCAAATGCTGCTTCGATATGGGTGTCGGACCCGATTTCCGACTGGCCAACGAACCGTAACGGGGCAACTACAAGTAGTAGTAGCCCATTACCCATGCGACATCACTCCAAAGCGGCCTATCGCCGCGTTGGCGCTGATACTCTGCGCGCAATTCGATATGGGGACGAGGGAAGAATTGAGTCCCAAATCCGTATCCTTGCGAAACTGGAGTGGTATTGAAATTACTGCGTCCCATCTCGGTGACGCCGTAAAAGTGAATGCCCGTGTACACTTCGTAATCTAGTCGCGCATAACCGTAAGCCGACCATGTGTTTTGGCCCGTGGTTAGATTACTAAGGCGCTGTGCGCCTACTTCCGTCAGCAGAAAGAATTCTGGCGTAAAGCCGATGCTTGCGTTGGGGCCAAACAAAAATCTGTTTTGTCCAAGGCGCGCTGTGTAAGCTGCGGACGCTCCTGCTTTTGCAGTTTTCGAAAGCACGATCTGGCTCGATAGACTGACTCCCGAATCCGTAACGGAATCATCTGGCCGGGAAACGAAACCCGACAAAATGTGTTGGTACTCGGCGCCCAGGTAACTGGCTTCAAAAGTGTAAGGCTCTCGCAGCGGAATGCCCCAATCTAATTTGGAACGTATCCACACCACGTGATCGGGCAAGTGAATGCCGTAGCTCGGATAGAATCGTCCGGCACGCAAGTACAGCGGCGACTTCAAATCGGGCTGAAAACGCAGGTAATGCCGACGACTCACGAAGTCTCCTGAGGTGTCGTCGTAGCCAAAGGTACCTACGAAAATGAACCTTTTATCGACGTGGATGCCGGCTTCCAAGTCCGCCTGCATGAAAACAAAACGGCCTTGCTCAATGACATCGTTATTCAAGTACGTTTGCACCGCGCGGAAATGCCCACCGAAGGAGAGAAACTCCGGCGTCTTGACGGCGCCGTAGAGAAATTCTGCTTCGGTCTCCGTGTGCCACGTACTCAAAACCTCGCCAGAAAGTGCACGCCCGTATCCGGACAAAAGCCCGCCGCCGTCGGGACTAATATGACAGGTGGTGCAAGCGGTGTACGCGTGCCGGATCATTTCCGGATACGCATAGACTTGCGAACTGGCGGCGAGCAGCGCGGCTACAATAGCGAGGTAAAACGATTTCATTGAAACTTCCCTTGCACGTTGACGTCGAGGTTTACTTTTTCAGTGAGGGTTACGTCCATGAAGCTAGGAGTTTGAATTCCGAAATCAGTCAGCTTTAAATCCCAGGTGAAACGCAGGTCGTGGCCGTCTGCGGTTTTAGTTGCAGCCAATGTACCAGTGACTGGCTTGGTTTGACCTTTGACTTCCATATTGCCTTTGAACGGGATTTTTTCCGTGGAGCCCACTTTTTGATCTGCGGGCAAAGAGATGGGATCTAAAGTGAGCTTCGCCTTGGGGTATTTCTCGACTTCCAGATATTTATTCTTCATGTGGTTGTCGCGAAGGCTGATACCTGTAGTGAGCGATGTAAGATCGTAGATAGCTGTTCCCGACACTTGGTTTTTATTGAGAGTAAGCTCTCCGGTGAGAGGTTTGCCTTTGTAGTCTTCAGAAACTTTGCCAGGGACGCTGATCCCGCCCAAGTCGCCGGTGACTAGAAATTCCACCTTGTTGGTGCTCGACTCCAAATTTAATTTGGGCATCGGAGCTGGAGTCGCTGCTGGAGTTTTAGTCGCAGCGTTCACCAGAATGGCTTGAAATAAAAGAAACGCCGTTGTGATCGTTCTCAATGTTGTGTGCATGATTTGTTCCTTGGATTTTAAAAAAAATTAGTCGTTT
>JALHPX010000319.1 GCA_022842225.1 bacterium | reverse complement strand
CCAAACTTTCTCTGGTACGTTTGGTGGTTTAGTTGTCTGCTTAGCTTTGTCTCGGCTTCCTTTATTTGGATATCGCCGCAAAAAGTTCTGCGCGAGCAGAAGACCCCGGTGCTTTTGATCTTTTTTCTAAGCATTAGCACTGTGATCGCTAAACATATCCCAATCACTTGGACAACCTGGCTCGACATGCAAGGAAACGAAGCAGCTTGCTTTTTGAGCAGCTCGATCTTTGGTTTTTTCCCACGGTGCTATCAGGACTGTGTGAGTCAGACTTTCATAATTCACGGAACGGATTTTGCTTTGAGAATCGGCGCTGGCTGTCGCGGCTATGATGGTGCGATCACTTTTTTATGTTTAGCGCTGATTTATCTGGGCTCTCTCGGCGACACGCGACGACGCCCTTTCTTGGAAAGCTCCATTCTGACGGCTGGGATGATCGCAACGCTTCTATTTAATCCCGCGCGATTGTCACTACTCTATGTGCTAGGTGAGTTCTCTTCCAAGTACATCGGCTATGGCTTTGCCAAAAACTGGGTAAGCGGCTTTTTTCATCTGCACTTGGGTTTGTTTTTCGCGGTGGCCTCTTTGCTTGTATCCATTTGGGTTATCCACTGGATGAAATCTGATTCCCCGTTGCCTCGCTGGCGAAGGAGAAAGGCATCCACTGTATGAAGCGAAAAATAGGCCCGCTTGCCACCATGGGGTTTGTTTTCTTGATGATGGAATGCCACTTTGCGGTGGGAACTAACTATTGCGGATTGGCCTGCAACATAGTGGAGCCCTGCGGGATTGGCGGAGCAGGAGGCGATCCAGGCGACGCATGCCTTTTTTGCGACAACTCCACTTATGGAGGGGGGACTAACCTCTGTAAAGATTGCTGTACGGCCACAAATTCCACCGATTGCGAGGGCTCCCAAGGACAAGACAGCTCCTGTGTGTGGGAGGCCGGCGAGTGCAGAAATGTGAGCGGTGAAGTATGCGGCGCAATTGTTCCTAACGTACCGGAGAGCTCCCGTTTTTCAGCCTACATTTTCGCCGTGCTTTCACTGGTAGGATTCTCGCTACTGAAGCGACCTCGGCGGAAGCTGCTTTGAACCGCTGCAGACCGAAGATAATATCGGCGTCTAGCAACACGAATTAGATAAACACCGAGGGCTCGCGGTAGCCTGAGTTTGGAGCGCGAGACGGGGTTCGAACCCGCGACCTACGGCTTGGGAAGCCGTCGCTCTACCAACTGAGCTACTCGCGCACCTGATCGCTAGGAGCTTTTGGCCTGTCCGCGACAGGTGAATCTCCTAAGTTGTTATCGCAGATATCACTGTGCTAATTTCCCGGCCATGAAAAAAACACTTCTGGTCTTGAGTGCAGTTTGCTTTTTATCTCTTTCGGCATTTGCGGAAGAAGAACCAGCCGGTCCGCCGTCTGAAACCCCGTCGCAATCGGCTCCGCAGGACGATGCGTGGAAGCTATTTGAAGTCGGGGGATTTATTGCGGGTGCCCTGCCCGGAGATTTTAGCAACTACACCGGAAGCCCCAAAAATGGCTTTGGTCTGGGCTACGGCTTTAACGCCGGCATTCGTCTATTCCCCTACGTCACCTTTGGCGCCATTCTCGACGGCATCTTCCATGGCATGAATGTGGCTTCGACTTCGGAAGATGAATTCGGCAGCAACGTCGCGGCGGGCCTTACGGCAAAGGTTTATCCGATGGGAGATTGGGGACCACGCGCGTATTTACTGGTGGGATTCTCCTACTACAAACTCCATGTAACGGATGGCTTTGAACCGCTTCCCACTGAAGACACTACGGGTGCAACTTTTTCCGGACACCGCTACTCGCTCGGCTTTGGTTATGACTTTCAGATCTTAGAAAGAGTCGTCGTATTCACCGAGCTAGATCTCTCGAGACAGATTCTAAAGCGTCGCGTTTTTTCCACCTCACCCAGCGTCGCCCTCCCTGTCGAGGTAAACCGTTGGTGCCCTACCTTAAGAGTCGGCGTTCTAGTGCATTTCTAAAAAATATCGGAACGTGATTTGATTCACTGCACTGTTTTCGGTCCACCCTCCGCGAGCCGAGCGCGAGGAAAATGAATAGAATCTAAAGGCCTACAGGCGTTCCGGGCGGAGGCATTGTTCTGCCCCGGAAAAAAAAGTGGGAGTCGCCCCCCGAGATGGCTTCGCCACTCTCGCTACGACTGCTAGCTCGGGTTCTTTTCCCACGGGTGATTGCGAGTGATTAGTTCCAGGATGGGCGCGGTGGCGAAGGTCGTCACCAGCGCCATGATTACTAGCATCGTGAAGAGCTGTGGAGAGATCACCTTTAGATCGAGTCCCAAGTTTAAGACGATTAATTCCACCAAGCCCCGGGTGTTCATCAAAATTCCGAGAGCTGAAGAATCGCGCCAATTAAGGCCTGTTAATTTAGCGGCAACCAGAGTGCCACCGAACTTACCGACGGTAGCGACTAAGATGATCACTCCACAGAGCATCCACTCTTCCTGAGTCGAAACCAGAGAGATCTGAGTTCGCATGCCGGTAAAAGCGAAGAAGGCGGGCAGGAACATGATCCGTACTAAGTCCTCGATTCGGTCGGTGAGCTCTTTCGCGACCCGGCTGTCGTGTGGGGTGATTGCTCCCAGTAAGAACGCGCCGAAGATGGCGTGAATGCCAATAAACTCCGTCGCTAAAGCCGAGATCAAAAGTCCGACGAAGAAAATCGCGATGCCCCCTTCGGTGAGCTCGTCCCAGGTTTCTAACCAAGGTACCAATCGACGAATCACCGGGCCGCCAATCAAAAACATCATCGCGATATAGACCGCTGTGAGGGCCAGCGTGAGAATGGCTCCGCCGACCTTTGCCTGGACAATACTGACGACAAAGGCGAGCAAGCACCACGCCGTCACATCATCCACTGCGGCGCAAGTGAGCGCGATGGCGCCCATGCGTGATTTCTGAATACCGCGATCGGTGAGAATGCGCGCAAGCACCGGGAACGCGGTGACCGACATCGACACACCCAGAAACAACGAGAACGCAGTGAAAGAAATATCTGGCGTCGACATCGTGGGATAAATCCACAACGCCAGACCGCTACCTAATAAAAATGGCACCAAGATACTGGCGTGAGAAATCGCCAGCGTTGCGTGTCCACTCTTACGCAATACCTTCAGATCCAATTCCAAGCCGACAACAAACATGTAAAAGATCACGCCGAGCTGCGCGATGACTCCCAAAAATGGAGCCGCTGAAGGGGGCAATATATATGCGTACCACTCCGGCGCCATCGTTCCCAGGAAGCTAGGTCCCAGTAAAATACCGCCGATAACTTCCCCAATCACCGGGGGCTGCTTTAACAACTTAAAAATCGCGCCGACGGCGCGTGCAGTCACAATCACGGTCGCTAAAGCCAGCAATACATGCAGAAGCTGATTCACACTCTCTTTGGCTTGTGCTGGATCGACCGGGGGCATGTTCTGGCCGAAAAGGATTTCCCCGCGCTGATTAATCAACAAATAGCCACCGACGCCTGCGGCCAACATGAGCAAGTAGAACAAGATCGTGCGCAATCGATTGCGGGTAAGTCGCGATTTCATGGTTCGAATTCTAGCGCGAAAATTCCTACTCGACGCGATATTTCACACACACCCCGAGAGGCCCTAAGGCCTTGTTTCCACGGGAGTTCAGCACTGAAGTGACTAAAATCGGACAATGACAAAGGTTTTGACAGGCACCCACGAGGAGTTTCCAAAGGTTACGAGGGGTAACGTGTAATTTGTACAAAAGTTCGACACATGACTCGCTTCTAGGCAGCCGCAAAACGGCTGGGCGAGCTTCTTGCAGTCCATATTCCCATCTAATCCTGTAGAGGGTGCAGCTTGGGTTTCTTACGCAATCAATTTTTACTCCTTCCGGCGCTTGTCCTCGTTGTCTCGTGCGGTGTCGCTGAAGAACGCGATGTCGCAAGTTCAAAATCCGAAACTCCCAACACCCGCGCCGCTGGTGAATTGCTTTATTCTAAAAACTGCACGTCTTGCCACGGAAGCCTGTCTGAGGGCCGGATGAAAAACCGCAGTGCGCGGGATATC
>JALHPX010000318.1 GCA_022842225.1 bacterium | reverse complement strand
GAAGGGAATGAGGACAATGGTGAGAAATGCTGGAATGGCGTCTTCGAGTTTTTGAAATGAAATTTCAGCGATGCTGCGAAACATAAAGCAGCCAACAAAAATGAGCACGGGCGAGGTCGCGTATTCGGGGACGGCGCCTGCGAGCGGAGCGATAAAGAAACAAGGCAAGAAGCAGAGCGCGGTAACGATCGCGGATTTTCCATCGCGCCCGCCAGCCTCAATTCCCGCGGCGCTCTCGATGAAAGCAGTACCGGAGGACGTGCCTACGAGACCGGCGCCCAGCGTGGCAAACGAGTCAACGATGAGACCTTCCTTAAGGCGAGTGGGGTTGCCATCTTTATCGACGAGCCCAGTGGCATTGGAGACGCCTACGAAAGTCGAAATGGAATCAAAAAGATCGGTAAGCAGGACGGTGATAATCGACGGGATCAGCGCGAGTTGCAGCGCGCCCCAGATGTCGAGCTTTAAGAAAACGGACTGGAAATCCGGCGCGGAGAACGGTTGCGCGGGAAGCGTTACCCACCCGGCGGCCCAAGCGCCAGCGGTGATGAAGAAAATTCCAGAGAGAAACGCGAGTGGATTTTTCTTTTCGTAGAGAAAGGCCATGACGCAGCCACCAGCGAGCACTAGTCCGGTTTTGGGAGAGAGCGCTCCAAGTTTCATAAAGGTCACTGGATCTGCGACTATAAGCCCAGAGTTTTTCAGGCCAATGAGTGTGAGCAGTAAACCAATGCCGGCGGCGGCAGAAGAACGCAAAAGCTTGGGAAGCGATGTAGCGATGGCCTCGCGCAATCCGGTGATGGAGATGAGGAGGAAGAGAACTCCGGCCCAAAAAATCATCCCGAGCGCGGTGGGCCAGGGAATGCCTTTACCGAGGATGAGGGTGAAAGCGAAGAAGGCGTTGATGCCCATGCCGGGTGCGACGACGTACGGGAGGCGGGCGTAGAGTCCCATGAAGAGTGTCATGGAGAAGCAGAGAAGGACGGTGGCGGTCATGACGCCCGAAAAACTCATCCCGGTTCCCGGGGTAGAGAGGATCGCGGGGTTTACGACGACGATATAACTAGCCGTAAAGAAAGTGGTTAACCCAGCGACGACGTCTTTGCGGGAAATGAAGGTTTTTTGATTTTTCATTGGCCGAAAGCTTATCGCGGGGACGTCGCTTGGGTAAAGATGAGCCTAGAAAAAGCCGATAAAATATCCATCATGATGAAATATTTGAAGTTCATGCTGGGTTTTGCCTTAGTCGCGCCGATGGTGGGATTGTATGTGGTGTCGACGCAGTTTCAGGATGGGAAGGCCCCCGATTGGTGGGTGGAGATAACGGGTTCAAATGAACAGCTGGCCGCACTTCAAGCGGCGAAGCAGCAGGCAGAAGGTGCCTCCCCTGCGATCGCCGATGCTGGAGCTGCGGTAGATGAAGAAGGAAATCCCGTGGAGCCGGATCAATCCAAGGCAGTCACGGAGTTCGTCACGGGATTAGCGAGAAAAGTCTACCGCGCGATGCGAATGAGCGGCCTTCGAGAAAAAGTCGAAAAGATGAATGCCTTAACGGCCCGCTTCGAAGCCGGAGAGATCACAGAGAATGAATACTTTGCAGAACGCCGCGCTATCTTCGGCGAGAATCCAGAAGACATGCCGACGGCGGCGGAGCTGGTAGGAGATGGCTTAGAACCGTTGCGGGAACCCACAAGCAAGGCTCCGGTAGCAACTGCGGCACCATCGGTCCCGGTGCCTGCGCAGCCGGGAGCCCCGGCAGCGCCCAATCCCAATCCGAACTACGATCCAATGGCAGAACACAGCCCAGACACAGTCGCGGGCGGCGCAGCTGCCAATACATATCGTTAGTGGCGCAGGAAAATAGCCAGAACAAAAATGGCTAAGAAACCAAACTAGCGACCCCAATGAGCCGCCGCCAAAACCGAAACCCTTGCCCCGTCTTGCGAACCGTTTGATTGCCCTTCAGAAGCCCATCTAGATCGCGTCAACTCGCACTGTGAGGAAAGTCCAGCCACCAAGGAACAGCTTGGCCACGAGGGAAGTGCGGCACAACTCCAGCAGCTTCCATCTGATTCTGCACAACATAGTTCTTAGCGAGCAAGAAGCTACGGCCCCAAGCGACGATGCGAGTGAAGGGAATGGAGTCCCAAAATCTCTTACCGAACGGACGTCCTTTTTCAGTGCCGGTAACATGCCGAACCGTCATCGCCGAAAGCCCCCGAACAAAACCTCGAAAACCTTTGCGATCGCGCGCCTGAATTAAAAGATGAAGATGATTGCCGTTGTTGGAGAATTCAAAGACGCGCACGGCCCAGCGAGCGGAGAGCGACGCAACAAGCTGAGAAATAAACTTGGAATTCTTTCTATGCAGGAGCGAATAACGCCCACGTGCCACCGACGATTTCAAAACCAAATGCATCGGCCTCTTAGTGACCACCGGCCGTCGACACTTCCGCTTACCAACACCATGATTGCCACCAAAAAAATCCTTCTGCCTCAACTCCTGAAATGAAAATTGCGCTGACATAAAAAACATATACGTCGACAAAAGACGCGGGGCAATATCATTTCTCCTAAATCAGGGGAGCACGAATTCATTTCTATCGACGATAAACCAATAATTTCCCTTGCCGGCCTCCCGAGTGGGCGGTGGCCACCTTGGCAAGCTTCTACCAACGCGAGTCATACTTTATTTCCCCTACTAACCCAGCCGAAACCATTTACTGCTTCGTCCCCCAAGCACAAGCTCCGACGACAAATAAGCCTCTTCGGAGTTAGTTAAGTTTAGAAATCGGAGAGTCTTCGAAGTTAGCTAAGATACCCTAGCCACCCCTGCTCACCGGGCTAAGGCCGCCCGGGTCATTCCGTGTAATCTTCCGCGCAAAAAAAAAGCCGCCCAGTCGGGCGGCTCTTACAAAACTATCTAAGCAAACCTATCGCGGGAACACAGCCAAATTCACATTCTTAAACCCCGTGGCCTGGCAGGTAGTAATCAACCGTCTCATCGCACCAAACGGAATATCCTTATCCGCAACCAAGTTGATATAGCCCTCTTGATTCTTCAAACTCTTCAACCAAGCCGCCACCGGCTGAACGACGGCGGAACCGCTCTTAATCTGCGCCACCTTCACAAGTTCATTATTATTCTCGTCATAAACCGCTTGGTCAGAAACCTGCAGCGTCGTCGCCTTCTTGGAGGCATCTGTCGTACGGGCCTTCGGAAGATCAATATCGTGTTCGAGCTTTACCCACTCCTCAACCGTGTTGCCGTTCGCGAGCAAGAAAATAACCAGAATCGCGAACATGTCCACCATCGACGTCAGAGACAGCGATACCGCCGAGACTTTTTTCGCATGGTCTTTGGCCTTGCCATTCTTGTTGGCGCTGTAGTCGCTGATCTTTAATCGGGCTTTCTGAAGTGGCATGGGTAAAGCTCCTTAATTATTCAGTACTGATGGCTACCGTCGTAGCGCCAGCATCTTTGATGACGTCGATTGCAGTGACTAGTTCGCCGTAGGGGGCGGCATCCGTCGCGCTGACCGCGCCGGAATCCACTTTGCCGTCGGTAACAGCGGCTTTCACCACTGCTCCTAGTCCCGCCACATCCCACTGTCCTTGCTTCTTAGCGACAGCGGCGGGGCGGTTGCCTGCACCCTTGGGCCATTTCAGTTTATAACCGTCGGGGGTGACTTGAACTTCCACGCGCTTCGGGGGAGTCGAAGACGCTGCCACGGCCGCGGGACCGCGGCCCTCCACGCTGGCTTTCATGGAAGAAATTTGCACCCACACGGCGCCTAATAAGAGAAACAGCACCAAGGAACTGAGTAAGTCGATGAATGGGACGACGTTTAGGTCAACGTCCATCCCATTTCCACCGGGAGTAGAAACGCCACCCATCTTAAGCCGCCTCTCCAGCTTGGCTTTGTTCGCCTACGCCGAAACGTTCGCGGTTAGCCAAGATAAAGTTCAAAGTACGAATCGAGATTTCGTTGATGTCTTCCACGAGCGTTTGCGCACGGCTGTGTAAGAACGCGAAGGCCAAAACCGCAGGCACAGCAACAATCAAACCAAACGCTGTACAGTGCATCGCTTCGGAAATACC
>JALHPX010000317.1 GCA_022842225.1 bacterium | reverse complement strand
CGCGGCCGTCGAGAGCCAACGCATCTCTGAGATCAGTCGACTTAAGGGACGCTACTTAGCGAGAACAACAGGCCATGACGGACACTTTGCTGCCCAGAGAAAAATTACTCGATCTCTTGAAAGAAGCGAGTGATGTATTTCGGCACGCCTCTTCAAAGACCAAAATTTTATCCACGCTGTCGTGGTCAGAATCAGTAGCACAAGACTTCTTTAAACACGGCGCCACGCGATTGCCGGAGCCGGTCTACAGCGTCGACAAAAAGGGCTTAGAGGAAGCTCTCGAAGCCCTGCGCACCATTCAGATGAAAATCAGTGGCAAGCACCCCGTGCTTGAGTGGTTGCAGCGCACTTATGAATCCTTCGAAAACGGCATTCGCCTTTTGCAAACAATCGAGACTCCCGAATTTTTCAAAGCTTCGGCAGATGTCTATGGCAGCTGCTCGAGTCCTGTGGGTAGCGGCAAGACGACGATGCTCGATCTCGCGGTAGATGTATCTGGCCGCATGGTCGCCTGCAGCTTGCAAAATCTGGAAGAAAAAGCCGCAGTGAAGACTGCAAAAGAATTCGCGGCTGATTTAGAACACAGGCTTGCAGCGCGCACGCCGCATATGCCTGTACGTGTAGAGATCACGCCCCATCTCAGCGCGAAGATCGCAGCCAGTGCCACTCGCATTCGTATTCGTGAAAACGCGGAATTTAGTTTGATGGAATTGGAAGCGCTGTGGAACCACGAAGTGGAATCCCATTGCCTCACCGGTCAAAACGGCATGGCGCAAAAAAACATTCCGTTTCTTTCCGGTGGTGGCCCGCGCACGACCCGTACTCAAGAAGGCATTGCCGTTTTCTACGAAATTTTTGGCCACTCGATGTCGCAGATGCGATTTATTCGTCTCTGCAATCGGATCGAGGCGATTAACAACGTCGAAAAGGGCGCTGATTTTATCGAGCTTTATCGCTGGTTCTTGCTCCGCAGTGAGACGCCCCAAGAGGCCTTCTACGATACCCAGCGCATCTTCCGCGGCGCGATTTTAGGGGGCAAATACCCGTTCACCAAGGACGCGGTTTACCTGGCGGGACTGCTTGAGGTCTACCAATTCCTCCAAAGCTCCGTCCGTATCCAAGACCGCATCTTGGTCGAGAGTTTAGTGACCGGCCGAATCGCCTTAGAGGACGTTGGAGTCATCGCCTGGTTGCGGCTACACGGTATCGTCGATCCGCCGGTTTTTATCCCCGGTTGGTTGAGTAACTGGGAAGCGCTCCTCAGTTTCTTCAGCTTTTTCAGCGTAGTACTGAACTCGGTAGACATGACGAGTTTTGACAGTTATTTGGATGCCCATCGAGATGTCCACGAGTGGAAGGTACCTGTTTGAGTCATTCGCTATTTAAAGAACGTCGTTATCAGCTAAATAAAGACGCGGTCCAAGTCCTCAATTCCGGCCACCCTTGGCTGTTTCGCACCCATTTGAGCAGTGCCGCGGAAGTCTTTCGCGATGGCCAGTGGCTCGCTCTGTACGACGCCTCCAACAAGATTGTGGGTCACGGCATTTACGCCAAAGAAGGTTTGATCGGAATCCGTCTCCTAAAAAGAGGAGAACACCCGGCTAACCTCAACTGGTTGAGAAAAACCCTCGAAAAAGCCTGGATCAAGCGCGCCGAATGGGCCCGCATCAACCGTTACGAAGGTGTGCGGCTTTTGCACGGCGAGAGTGACGGCATCCCGGGAGTGGTGATCGATCAATACGGCAAGTACGCCGTGCTGCAGACTTATAGCTCGAGTGTCGATGCGGTCGGCCGCTACTGTGCCCGCTGGATTGCCAAGCAGCAGGGCTTAGAAGGTGTGTTGTGGAAATTCCCGGTTAAGCGCAAGAACCAGAAGAAAACGGATCGAGTTCTCTTCGGCACGGCCCCTTCGGCCATTGCATTTGGTGAAGGCGATCTCAAATTGACGGTGGAATTGGGCGAAGGCCAAAAGAGCGGCGCCTTCTTAGATCTGCGCGGATTACGCCAGTGGCTTGCCACCCAAGATCTCAAAGGTAAGCGCGTTCTCAATCTCTTTAGCTATACCGGAACACTAGGTCTGGCGTGTGAGCACGCGGGCGCGAAGGAAGTGTGGAATGTCGACATTTCCGACGGTGCTTTAGAAGCCGGCAAAAAATTCCATGCCAAAGATTCCGGAAAATTCCGTTGGATCAAAGCTGATGTTTTTGACTGGATAAATTCTTTGAGTCCGGAAGAAAAATTCGATCTCATCATCGTCGATCCCCCGATGATGGCGAGCCGCAAAGAGCAAGTTCCAGTCGCCTTGCGCGCCTACAAAAAAATCTACCGCAGCGTCTTATCGCACCTAGTCCCCGGCGGAAGAATCGTCGGCGCCTGCTGCACTTCGCGCATCAGCCGCAAATCCTTCGACGAGGAAGTTGCGAAGAGCCTGGGCAATACGATGCGCCGCAAGCACGTCATCGTCCCCGAGCCCGATCACCCGGTTGGCTTCGCTGAAGCGGATTACTTAAAGATTAATATCTACGGATAAAAAGAAAGCGCGCACTTTCGTGCGCGCTGCTTTAAGAAAAAAACTCTCGCGGTCTGAGACTACTCCAGCTCCGAGCGTTCCTGAACGATCTTCGCAATTAGACCAAACGATTTAGCTTCTTGCGCCGTCATCCAATTATCGCGATCAGTAGCCGCTTGGACTTCCGCTAAATCGCGGCCCGTCTCCGTGGCGTAGAGCTGGTTGATCATGTGCTTGGTGGCAATGATATCGCGCGCATGAATATCGAGGTCGCTCGCACTTCCGTGCAACACACCCGAAATCAGCGGCTGGTGAATCAAAAATTTGCTGTTCGGAAACGCGAACCGATTGGACTTCTTCGCGCACAAGGCGATCAAAGATCCCATGCTGGCTGCTAATCCCGTTACGACCGTAACGACTTCCGGTCCGATGAACCGCGCCGTATCGTAGATCGAAAACCCGGAGGTAATCTCCCCGCCCGGACTATTGATGAAGAGGAAGATCTTCTTCTTCGAATCCTTCTTATCCATGGCTAACAGAGTCCGATTCACGGTCTTCGCCATGTTGGAATCCACCGGTCCACTAATCTGAACAATTCGGCTTTCAAAAAGTGCTTCGTCTACGGGATCAAAAAACGGGAGTTTCATAGCCAAGGACTTTACCTAAAATCTGGCCGCCCGCCAACCTGTCTAACGATAAAGCATGGGGAATGGTATAAAGGGGCCAAGGAAAGGTTGGAGTGAATCATGGCGCGGCAGCGGGCATTTAGATGGAGCTTGCGCCTGACTGAGTTTCCTTACCCCCGGACCTGGGGTTTCTTTGTATGGTTCGTCAAAACCTTTGAAGTGATTTTCTTTCGAGGCCTCCAAGCCTCGGGGCTCTACCGGCCGCAGAAGTCGATTGTGGCCATTCCTTCTTTAGCCACCAGACAGTTCACCTCGATCCAGGCGGTGGTTTACAACGGCACCCAGGAGGAGGTTTTGGGCTTCCGCCCGCGCCGTTTAATCTATCGCCTCTTTAAGGGGCTGCCGGATCTCGAATCGTTTGAACGCATCCGCTTTGCGCTGGCCTTCAACGAAAAGACGATTCGTTCCACCGAGGGCAGCACGGAAACCCGTGGCTTTATGCATTTGCAGGTGCCGTGGTCGCTGCCGTGGGATTGTCCCCAGAAGGCCTATCTGCGCATCACTCCACTGGGCGTGGAAACCTTCGCGGGTCGTATCCGCCTGGGCGATTACGAGACGATTAGTAGCCCGGTTTTTTTCCTGAGTAAGAAGATCAAGTACGTTTTGCTCACCGATATCGACGACACGATCAAAGAGAGCAATATCGCCGAGACCACGACGTGGAAGCAGATCGTGCGCGCTCTCTTTCGCGGCAACTACTACACCTACCGCGCTATCGACGGCATGGCCGAACTCTATCGGCAGATGGCCGAGCAGGGCGCTCTCATCGTCTACGTCACCAGCACGCCGTTTCAATTAGCGCCGTTTTTGATGAAGTTTTTACGCGAACGGGAGTTCCCGGAAGGGCCGGTCTACCTGCGTTGGCTGGGTTACAATCGCTATGGCCATAAATGGCGCATCTTGCATCGCATACTCAGTAACGCCG
>JALHPX010000316.1 GCA_022842225.1 bacterium | reverse complement strand
AGGCGATATTGACCATCCCCGCGATAAACTGCGGCAAAAGTACCATCACTCCCACTGCCCACATCGGGCTCTTTTCTGAAAATCGGATCAAGCGAGTGGGCTGCGGGAGCGCTGCCGCAATCGCTTTTTGCTCCAAAAAACCAGATAAGGCCTGCGAAAACTCTTGTGCACTTTGAAAGCGATGTTCAGGATTTGTTGCAGTGGCTTTATCGAGCACGCTGCGCAGCTCCGGCACCACTCTCAATTCCCCAATAGAGCCCATCTCTTTTAAGACGATCCCCAGAGAGTAAATGTCCGATCGCTCGTCGATACCCAGCGCGGAATTTCCGCCGTTCTCGAAGCAGCGCAACTGCTCCGGCGACATATAGTTGAGAGTTCCGCCAAGGAGTTTGGTGTCCTGGGCCTGCCCCTCATGCACAATGGAGACATTGAAGTCTGTTAAGAGCGGCTTGCCATAAGGATTGATCAAAATATTTCCAGGCTTGATGTCTAAATGCAGAACGCCTTTATCATGGGCGTAAGACAGCGCCTCGGCGAGCCGCACACCGATCCACGCGACAGCATCGGCACTGCTCAACTCAGAGAGCACGTGACGATCCTTTAGTGCCGTCGGATCAAACGCGACCGCAGTGGTGCTTAGCCGCGCGACACTATCAAGAAGCGCGCCCCCCGAAACTTTCTTCGCACTCCGCACGCAATCCCGCAGTACCGCATCCAAGGTGGCTCCCGGTACAAACTGCATGCAGATCAAATGCAGTCCCAAGTTAGCGTCGGTAGAAACGGAATACACAGCCACGATTCCTTCGTGTTGCAAGTGCGCCATGGTCTGCGCTTCTGTCCCTGTACTGAGAGAAATTTTGACAGCCACTTTGCGACCCAACGACCGCTGTTCGGCCAGATACACTTTTGCAAACGATCCCTCGCCTAAAAGCGAGTGAATCGCAAAATCGCCCACGACATGGCCCTTGTTAAAAGTATTCGGCTCGGGACCTAGCAGCGCTTCGACCATGCGCGGAGCAACGGGTCGCTCGAGAAAATCTTCTGCATCTATTTCGTGAAAAGAGACAAGCGAAGCGACTTCCTTGCCGATAGAGGGTTCGCTCTCCGTCAATGCGCGTAAAAAAGCGCCGCGTTCCTCCGCTGGTAAGTCAATAGCCTGTTCGAAAGCAGCAGTGACCCGCTGCCAATTTTCAGGCGTCGGATGCATCTGCGTCTGCCGACAATTCCCGCTGCAACCAGGCTTTGGCCAAAGTCCAATCGCGCTTCACCGTGGCGGGCGACGTTTTGAGAACCTCAGCGACTTCTTCGATACTGAGTCCCCCGAAATACCGCAGCTCGACGACTTTGCTTTGGCGTTCGTCTAACTTTGCTAGTCGCTGCAGCGCTAGATCAAGAGCCAAGAGATCAGGAGCCCCTTCTTCAGCTGCTTCCCAGTGAATGGCTTCATCAAAGCTCAGTTTGGGTCCGGCCCCCCCCCGCTTGGCGGCTTGTCTGGATCGCGCGTGATCAATCAAAATCCGCCGCATCAATTGCGCTGCCACTCCAAAGAAATGCGCGCGATTTTGCCAGTCGGTTTCTTTTTGATCGATTAACTTAAAAAAGGCTTCGTGCACTAACGCAGTAGGCTGCAGCGTGTGCGCGGAATTTTCCCGTCGCATATAGCTCTTCGCTAGCTGACGCAGCTCCTGATAAACGAGCGGCAGCAGTTTCTCCAGGGCTTGGGGTTCACCGCGGCCATAACGAAATAGGAGCTGAGTCACCCCTGCGGTTACGGTCGCATCGTTTAGCTTTTTGTCATCCGGCGGCTGCACTCCCTCAGGTATAGCGCGGCTACAACAGCGCTGCAATAATGGTCGTGGTTAGCTCTTTTGCACCCATTCGATGTACTGAAGTAGCTGCGTTTTCTCTTCCGCAGCAAGCCGTTCGCCCTTGGGCGGCATCTGACCATCGCCGTGTAGCTCGATCCGTTCGACGATTTCCTGTGCGAGCGCCTTTCCCGACTCGGCTTTGCCCTTCAAGCTCAGCCAAAGTGCGGAAGGTTCACTAAACGGAATTTTGCGTCCCGAACTCAAGGCGCCCGCACCCTCGTGGCAGGAAGTGCACCGGGCAAACGGGGCCTGGGCCAAGCCCTTTCGCTGCAGGTAACTCTGCGCGGACTCGAGATTCCGCGTTTGAACTTTTGCCACTGCAAACCTCGGCAAGCGGACCTTGGGTTTCTTTTTCAGAATGCTGCAGGCACCTACGGCCTTACTCAGATCGATCCGCACACCAAAGGGATAACCGGCCGCTTCGTAACTACCATAGGTTTGAAAATGCCGACGCAAACGGGGCTCGTCCTTGGCCAAATCGGACAAAATCTCGAAAATGAAATCTTCTTTGAGATAGAAATTCTTCTCGCCCAGCATTCCACTTAAAATACCGTCGAAAAAAGACAACGAACGCGATTCGAAAGCCAGCGACCAATCCCCCGAGTCAATTTCCAAAGCTTTTCCCAGGTACTGAATTTGAGAAATGTTCTCGTACATGGAGAGTTCCATCATATCGAGTTCGGATTTTTCAGGGCCCTCGGGCCGGTAACCCAGGCGCTGCAAACGATCTTCATTCTCGTAATAGATATCCGAGTACACGGCTTCGTCGGTTTGCCTTGTAATCGGCAGTGTTTCACAACCTAGTAATCCCGAGAGCAGCGCGACGCGGTATCTCAAATACTGCGGAGAGGCTCGCAGTTTCCTGCCCAGGCGTCTGCGATTGAGCTCTGTCCACGCCATGCCGAGGCGCGTATTGGGAAGGAACTTCAGTTCATCGGTGGCACCTTCCACTTTGTTGGGATTGTAGTGCGCCGGATCGAGATACGGGCTGACCGAACTGCCCTCTGGAAATTGCAGATGACGATAAACGCCCTTCTTCGATTGCTCTGCTAGAAATCGACGATAAAGCGGAAGCTCTGGCGAGCCTTTGGGGAATGTGTCTCGCACACTGCCGTAGAATCCCGGCCACAGCGGATAGGAATCAGTGATCGGTCGTGGGTCCGAGCCATGGCAGCGCAGACACTGGGGAGGATTCAGCACTCCGTTGTCCGCCGACCCTCCTGCTTGCGGCAATACAAACTGACTTAACGCAAAGCTCGCGGACCGATCATCAAAGTGAATGGCTTCGATGGTGCCATATCCCGGTTTCTCGGGATTGCCGGTGAAGGCCAAAGTCAGCTTGCCGTCTTTAGTAAAGAGCACAGTCCTGGGAAAAAGCGGGTCGACTGACTTCTCCGCGGCAACGCCCTGCCCGCCGTGGGGGCTACGACTGTTGTAAACAAAAGTGAAATTCGAACGCAGCTCGGGGGACAGCAGAGGAAGCAGCTCATCGAGATTCTGCACGGGCTTACCCGTGGCTGGATTGCGAGCGAGGAGCTGCCGAAACGATTCAAAAGCCGGGGCATCCGCCATGCAGCTGGCGGAGGCAACGCTTAAGAACCAGCCGATCATTAAAGCCCAAAGAGGCATTTTCTCTCCTTGTCTCGGAACGCGTAAAGAGAAGCGAAATCGGCTCAAAATAAAAATAGGAAGAAAAAGTGAGCCTTTTTTACGGGTGTTCGCGCGTTGCTCAGTGAACGGGGAAATGAGTTCCCCAAAATGAAAGGGCAAAACAATGTTTCACATAAATTTGCGCTCTTCTTCGATGAGTTTTGCAGTTGCTTTGCTGGCAGCTAATGTTGCTGTCGCAAATCCAATCGTAAGAGATCACCGAGGTTCGGGCCCAGTAGTCAGAGATCATCGAACCGGTAATGGACCAATCGTACGCGACCACCGCGGCGCCAAAGGCGGCGGTGGCGGAGTTAATGTCGGAGGCGGCGGTTACAAGCCACAGCCATCCAGACCACCCGTCTCCAAGCCACCGGTCGTGGTGGGAATCTCCCGACCACCGGTGAAGAATCCTCCTATTATCGGAATCGTCCGGCCTCCCGCAAGACCACCGGTTATCGTTGGAATTCCTAAGCCGCCTGTGAAGCCGCCCGTAATTGGAATCATCAAGCCTCCGGTGAAGCCGCCTATCATCGTCGGCATTCCTAAGCCGCCAGTGAAGCCGCCAGTCATCGGCATCATCAAGCCACCAGTGAAGCCGCCAGTCATCGGCAT
>JALHPX010000315.1 GCA_022842225.1 bacterium | reverse complement strand
AAGTGCGGAACACCTGCACTGACATCGACGCTCAATGTCTGACCCGCCGACGCATGACGCGGCAGCACAGGCAAACTTAGAAATACGACGATAAATATAAGTAGTGATTTGAATTTCACGGGTAGCCGCCTAGCGCAAATTATATCGCGTTTAGGCGGCTACCTCTTAGAAAAACTGACAAGACAATTACTAGTAGCGTTTCCAGCTAGCAGATCCGCCGGTTCCCCAGGCAGTGCTGAAGCCAGCGGAGCCGCCATATCCAGGAACGCGGTTGTAATAGAAACTTCCTAACGGACCAGAATAGCTTCCGCTCGTCGGACCAAAATATCCACTGCCCGTTCCGTATGGACTAGTCACGCTGACGCTTGTTCCGCGCGGATAATAAGACAGATTGGTGTAGGAATAGGCCGAACCGGGATAATAGTAGGTGCTATTCGAATAAGCCGGCGACGAAGAATTGTAGTTCGGATAAGTCGAATAAGTGTAGCTCGCCGACGGATAGCTCGGCGGATACGTGACCGTTGGATAAGTCGGATACGACGGGTAGCTCGGATACGACGGATATGTCGAATAAGAGCTGCTAGGAACACTGTACGAATATCCGTAAGGATTCGAAGTATTAGTTCCGTTGTAAACGCAGCTATAGCAAGTCGATCCAGACGTTGGATAATAAGTCGGGTAGTACATCGACGTATAAGACGGGTACGTTGTCGTCGGATAAGTCGTAGGTGGATACGTCGCCGTTGGATACGTGGAGTACGTTGGATAGGTCGCAGTCGGGTAACCATAATAGGTCACCGTCTTAGTCCTCGTGACCGTTGTGGTGCCGCGACCCACTGGCGCCAAGGGCCGTGTCGACGACATGCTACGAACCGTGGTGACAGATCCACCACCGCTGTAATCCGAACCGCCGTGGTTTTCGGCTTTGGCCACAAGGCCGTACAAACTCAAAAGAGCAACCGCTCCCAAAATAGGCAGCTTTCGCATAACTCCTCCTCGCAAAAAAATTCTTACAAACCTAGGAAGAGCAATCTCTGTGCCCAACAAATGAAGACAGATTAAATACATAGCGATGTCAGCTCGGTACTTGGAGTTGTAAAAATTTCGAAAGATCTTAAGTGGGCGAAAACATGCAGAGAAAGCTGTCAATTGGATGAGCGAAAACCCGAGAAACCGCCAAAGCTTCCACTACTTACCCCCCCATCGCACACCCAGGGCAAAAAGCGACCAAACTTTCCACAGCGCACAAAACCTGGAGTTTCAATGCGTTACCAGGTTTACGCGGCGCCCCTGAACAAACTTTGGGCATTTATCGACGATAGGAAAATCAAATGTTTACAGAAAGTTACATCTGATCACGGCAAATAGCGGAACACTTAACTTCCCTCCCCAAACAACCGAACCCCTATAGAGAGGAGATTCCAGATGAAAAAAATTCTAATGAGTCTCGCACTATTGGGAATATCAACCTACGCGCTGGCGGAATCGGGACCGACGTTCCGAGAGCGTCCCACAACCGTGTCTGTGCAAACCGAGAAAGCATTCAGCATTCCACTGCGCGCGCTTCTGGCAACCATCGGCGATGGCAATCTCACTTGGAGCACACTCGATGCACTGCCGGCGTGGGCAACTCTCAATCAAGCTTCGCAGCGTCTGACGGGAACTCCTCCAAGCGGCTCAGAAGGCGACCACGCGTTTAGACTCTCGGTGCGTGACACCCAAGACCGCGGCGACATCACCAATTTTATTCTGGTCTCGTTCTCTCCCAACAAACGGCCGGTGTGGAATCAAAGTCCGGTGGTACTGGGAAAATTCAGTCCGTCTCAAACTATCCAGGCTTCGTTAAAGCCGTATGTTTCCGATCCAGAGAATGATCCTATTTCCTTCTCGATTACGAACGGCCCATCTTGGGTAACGCTTTCTTCCGCAGGCGTGCTATCGGGTAAGCCACCCGCGATTGGTCAGTACACCGTGAATGTGCAAGCAGCGGATGCGGGCGGTGCCACACCGAACACCGTCGAAATTTCCGTCGCCATTACCGACCAAACCGACAAGATTATTCTAGATCGCAGCACCAAGGGAGCAGTCTCTGAAACTCTCTGGGTAGTGGATTACTCGACTGGGAGCTACTCCCTGGGGCGCGAACTAAAGAATTGCATCAGTAATTACTACTCCAAGCTCGATGCCGCAGGCATTATCAGCCGCAGCGTGTACGTCAGCGCGGATGGCTCCTCCTCAAAAGGCAACCCCGTGAAATCCAGTTCGGGCAAGATCTTGATTGATTCCTCTAAGCCAGATGCCTCAGCGGATTTTCAAGACCGCATGGTCAGCTCTTTTAGCAATGAGTTCTTATCTGCTTCGCCCACATTCAATGCATCTCTGGCGCTGGCTCAGAGCACGAAACTAGAGGCCGCGGGATTTCTCCAGAAGGCGGTGCCGCTCCATATCATCCTCTTCTCCGACGAGAACGATATGTTTAATGCCTACCAACGAAAGACGGCACAAGCGAAATGGGGATCTAAGGAGTACACCGCGTTCTTCCAGAAAGTTGCGAGTGACCGACAAAAGCCAATGCGCCTGTTTGCAGTCGGACCTGACTCTAGGAACAACACCTTGCCTCTCAGCGTGGTGGAAAACATGCTCAAGGTGCTACCACCTCTGAACAACGGGGAACTCTTCCCCGCTGCGAAGGCTCGAGGCAATGTTGCGGCTATTCTCAAGGGGCTTGCGGACTACGTTATCGCGGAAGCCGCGTTCTCTTCTAAGGCTCGCATCAAACTCTCTAAAACTCCCAGTGACGTGAGTCGCATTAAGGTGAGTTTAGAAGGCTTTGATCTAGTCGGAAATACTGGCGGTCCCGACGATTTATGGACCTTTGAGTCATCGACAAACACAGTGGTGATGTTTTGGAGCCGTATCGAATTAACGGAAATTCCACCGAATGCAGTGCTGGAAGTTACATACCCTTACTAGACCTTTTTCGGCCTAGCTGGGAGAATGAAGCCATGAAGAAACGCGTACTTCTCATTGAGGACGATACAAAGCTAACGACGCTTTTAAGTGAGTTTCTTTCTGGTCACGATTTCGCCGTCACCGTGGCGAATCACCCCCGGCAAGGTTTGCGATTGGTCACCCAAGAATCTTGGGACCTGTTGGTTCTCGACGTCATGTTGCCCGAAATCAATGGATTCGACCTCTGTCGCCAAATCCGCGAGCGCCATTCTGTACCCATTATTCTTCTCACGGCCCGCGGCGAGGTAAACGACCGCGTGTCCGGCTTAGATGCGGGTGCCGACGACTACATGCCCAAACCGTTCGAGCCAAAAGAATTGCTGGCGCGGATTAATGCGGTGTTAAGACGCTCTAACAAAAACGAGAACATACAGAAGCTAGTAAGCGGCGATCTCGAGATGGACCTGATTTCGCGCACCGTGCACTTAGCCAAACAGCCAATTGAACTCACCACCAGTGAGTTTGATGTGCTAGCGCTCTTAGCGAGGAATCCTCAGCGCGTTTACAACCGCGACCAAATTATGGACGCACTTCGCGGCACTAGCTGGGAAGCCTTTAACCGCTCCATCGATGTTTTGATCTCACGCCTGCGCCAAAAATTAAAAGACGACGCCAAACGCCCCGCTTTTATCAAGACCATTTGGGGCAGCGGCTATTCTTTCGTGGGCAAGATTGATCGTAATGACGCAGAGTAAGCCCCACCTGAAATTCAGCGTCTCTCTCAAGTTCGTACTGCTGTTTCTCTCCATGGCGGTGCTACTGGATCTCACCGTACTCTCTAGCGCAGGTTGGCTGCTGCGCACGCAACCTGCGATTCGTCACTCCGCGCAACAAGTCGTCGAGTTTTTCGCAGACTCCGTTTACCGCCACCCTACTTTTCTCAAAGACCGAAATGCGTTGGTTGCGTTTTCCAAACAAATTGGACTCGATATCCAGGTCGAGCTGCCTGGCCACGCACTGTTCACAACCGACAGCTCACTGCCCATTCAAACGTTGAGAGAAGTTTCCAGGCCCGTGGCTGAGAAACAATCCATTCGTGCGGGACGGTACGGCGACGGGCGTTTCTTTTTTATCGCCAAAACCAACGACTACGAAATGGTGTTCATCACCCCACACCGACACTGGGTTC
>JALHPX010000314.1:3690-4141 GCA_022842225.1 bacterium | reverse complement strand
ACCGAGTTCTTTTCCCCACGTGTGATCCCCCCACGCACACATTCTAATAACTGTGGCACTGTTCACAAGAGTTTAATTGTGACGTTATGCGGCGATTTTATCTTTAATGGCGGGTAAGTGCTGGGTGAGGGCGTTTTCATCGGCAATCGTGAAAGAGCGATCGCGTTGGATGAGGATTTTTTCCGCCACTAGCTCATTTACGACGTCATCGATCGTGGTGACGGGAAGATTTAGTACCGTGCTGGCCTCATCGGTTTTGAAAACGAATTCCGTGCCTTGCGCGTTCTTCTTACCGAAGTAGCGATTTACGTAGAGCAGGTATTGCACGGTGCGTTCCGCGGCGTTGCCGACTTGGAGAATCGCAACCAGCTCATTGGCTTTGTCCAAGCGCTGTACGACCACTTCGAGCATCTTAATTGGAAAATCAGGGAGCTTCGAGGCGATGGCTTTT
>JALHPX010000314.1:0-3680 GCA_022842225.1 bacterium | reverse complement strand
CCATCGAATTCCAATACCGTGGTATCCACTTCTGCAACGGCAGTGAACGTTCTGCGGTAAGGCGTGGAGCTGACAAGCGCCTTTTCGCCCACGATCTCACCAGGGCCGATGAGGGCAATAACGCGGTCCGTCTGACCGACTTTGTGCACTAGTTTGATGGAACCTTCTACGATGATGAACAGCGTGTTGCCTTTATCGTTCTGAGTAAACAAGGCTTGTCCAGATGCTACCTGCATCATAAACCGGCGAAGGGCCTCACCCTTTAGCTGCTCTTTATTGAACATTCGAAAGCTCCCAAAATGTTATCGGCAGGGGTGATGCCGTAGTTGAGGGTTTCCTCAACTGTTCTGAATCTTGGGAATCATTGTTAAGTTTTTCGAACAATGGCCGATAAGTTTCTAGAGCTCAGTGTTTGTAGTCTTCCTGCCATAAAGGATGGATTTCATGGATAAGATTCTGGTTATCGACGACAACAAGGACTATCAGTTTCTCATTCAGTCTTGCTTGCAGGGCGAATACAAAGTGCTTGTCGCAGATACCGGTAAATCGGGCGTTGCTCTGGCCAAAGAGCACAAGCCATCTCTTATTCTGCTCGATATTGCCCTAGGCGAAATCGACGGATTTGAAGTCTGCCATCTCCTTAAGGGAGAGAAGGAAACTGCTGAAACTCCTATTATCTTTTTATCCTCACGGTCGGATGCCCATTCGAAAGTGATGGGTTTTGATTTGGGAGCCGATGACTACATTCAGAAGCCGTTTGAAGCCGAAGAATTAAAGGCGCGTATCCGTGTACGCATTAAGCAGCACAATGTGCGGCGTGAAGGCTTGGCAGTGTATGAGAGCCAAGATCTAAAGATCGATTTCTTGGGGCATCGCGTCTTTATCCAAGGCAAAGAAATTCCGTTTTCTGCTTTGGAATTCAAATTACTAAGCTATTTCGTTCGCAACCCCGATCGCGTTTTGTCTCGCGAAAAGATTCTCAACAACGTTTGGGGCATGGACACTTTTGTCACGGACCGCGTCGTGGATTCTCACATCCGCAGCATCCGTAAGAAACTCGGTCCTTACAAAGATCATATCGAGTCTATCTACGGCGAGGGGTATCGCTTTAATCCCGCTCCTACGCATCATAAAGCTGCAAAACCCGAAGCAGCTTAAGTTATAATCTAACGAACGATGAAGCACCGTCCTCTCGTTCTTATCCTTGCCAGCTTTTTGTTTCTCTTTTTCCCACTCGAATGGTGGGCAGGGAACTATCGCGAGCACTTAACCTTTGCTCAATCTCTTCGCGCGGACTTCTTTGGCTTTTTCCTATCTGCCATCGTGCCTCTCATTTTGATGGCGGGTCTGATGCGAGTCAGTCGCTTTGGTTGGTACAGCTTGATTTGTTTTGCCGTCGTATGGGGGGCTCGAGACGCTCACCACTTGGCGCGTTTTGAGGGCGGCTCGCCCTGGACTGTCGTCGGCCACTTACTGGTCTTTGCCATTAGCCTTTTTTACTTTATCCATCCCAGGATTCGCACTCTCTACTTTGATCCCAAGCAACAATGGTGGAAGACCAAGCCTCGTTATGTGACGCACCTTCCTGCGCTGTGTTTCGATGGGATGAATTGGCACTATCCCATTCTCGCCAACATCTCCCAGGGCGGATGTTTTTTAGAAACTCCTCACATGCCCGCTTCTGAAAGCACCGTAACCGTCGCTATTCCGCTGCCGGAGCCCCATGGCGTGGCGGTGCTACGTGCGAAGGGCTTGGTGCGTTGGGTGTCTCGCGATCAAAACAAGACGGGATTTGGTGTTCAATTCACCGAACTCGATCGTAAGAACCGCCGCGCTCTCAAACGTCTCGTCTACGCAAACTCTTGACCACTCCCACCAGGTCTTAGAAGATCCTCTCGTGGCTCAAACTTCCTCAAAATCGACAGCAAGCGCGCAGGCTTCATTGGTTGGCCGCGCAAAGGAATTAGATCTGCTGGAAAAGCTTCTCTCGTTGAAGCGCAATGTTTTGATTGAAGGCCCGGTTGGCGTTGGCAAAACCTTTCTTGTCTTGGCTACTTTAAAGAAACTGGGGTTGGGTTACGAACGTGTCGACGGCGATTCTCGTTATAGCGAGAGCAAGCTGACCGGATGGTTTGATCCGCCGATGGTGATTAAGAAGGGCTACACCGAAAAGACCTTCATCGAAGGCCCGCTGCATTCCGCCATGAGGCAGGGCAAAGTGCTGTTTATCAACGAGCTCAATCGCATGCCAGAAGGCGTTCAGAATATTTTGCTTCCAGCGATGGACGAGCACACTATTCAAATTCCCAAATTGGGGGTGTTGAAGGCCAAGCCCGGATTTTTGGTGATCGGGACGCAGAACCCGCGCGAGTTCACTGCGACACACGCACTCTCTGAAGCGATTTTGGATCGCTTCGAAATGATTTCGCTCGATTATCAAACTCGTGACGACGAGCGTTCGATTTTAGAATCCCAAATGGTTCGGATTAAAGGTGCGCAGCCGCTGCAAAGAGATGTCGTTGTGCGCACAGTCGATCTGGTGCGCTCTACGCGCCAGCATCCGTCTATCCGTCGAGGTGCTAGCGTGCGAGCGATGCTCTCGATGTGCGAACTAATGATGGGCGGAGTGGATTTCAAAACGGCTGCTCACTTGGCTCTGCCTAGCCGCATGGAGTTACTAGCGGGCGAAGATTCTGCCGACGAGATTCTCGATCAGTTGCTCGCCGGCGACAATATGAGCTTCTCCGCGGAAAAAAAAAGCCCGCGCCTGTAAAGGCCATTGCGGAAGACAGCGCGTACACCATCGCGCCGTTCTTTTTGGGCCTTCAACCCGAACTACCCGAATCTTCTGAAGCTATTCCCGTTTCCACTCAAAATCAGCGGCGAGAAGAAGATGCTTTGCGAGAGCTCTATTTCGAGCGCCTGAAGAACCAAACCGACGGAATCGACTTGGAGGAAGATCCCGCGCTGGTGCGGCAGGTCATCCGGCGGGCGAAACGCGTGGTGGCTCATCCTGCACGCCCTTATGTTCTTAAAACCGAGTCGTTTAAGCATTTCCCATTTGAAGAGTTAGATATCGAGGAGTCCTTAGAGGAAAGTTGGGACCTCTCTAGTGTCGACGATTTAAAGGTGCAGGTGAAGGAAGAGCGATCGTTTCAATGTGTGGCGATGCTCGACTGCAGCTCTTCGATGTCGGGCGATAAGCACTTAACCGCGAGCATCGCGGTCGCTGTATTGCTCCTAAGAATTGCATCCAAAGACGCGGGTGTGTTGGTGTTTCACTCCAACTCTCAACAAGTAAAGGGCCTGCTGCAAGAGGAGTCCGCAGAACGCACGGTGCTTAACTTTTTAAAGGTAAGACCAAAGGGGTTCACCAACATTGCCCTTGGTTTAGAGAAGGGCTTAGAAAACCTGCGCAAAGCCGGCGCCAAAAAACGCATCGGCCTAATCGCCACCGACGGCAGAAGCACGCAGGGCAAAGACCCTCTCGAATTCGCGAAGCAATACGACTGCCTCATCGTGCTGCACTTGCACGGGCCCGGAAGCTATCTGGAAGCGAGCCAGAAAATGGCTACCGAGGGCCACGGCGTCTGCCTAGAAGTAGAAGAATTCGAAGACCTCCCCCACCGAATGTACGAAGCCATCCGCCTCATAGCCCACCGCTAGGTGTCAGTCTCCCT
>JALHPX010000313.1 GCA_022842225.1 bacterium | reverse complement strand
TCGCCGGTGCCGTTGCGGGGGGTTTCTTCGGGGGCAGCGGGGTTGCGTTGGGCCGGCGTAAAGCCGCCGCGGCGCACGCGGCCGACACGAATGCAGTAGCTATTTGCGAATTCATTTCTGCTGACGGACTTATTACCAAATACGCGCTGGACCTCTTCTACCGTCGTACCTAATTCCTGCGCTTGGCGCTCGACAGAAAGGTCTTTGCGGTATTCCTGCGAGAGGTCGTAGACCACCGGGAGCGCCCGAGGTTGTACATATTTGTTTTTCGCGCGTTCTTCTTCCCATTTGAAATCAAGCAAGTAGGCGCCAGAAGCTTTAAATGCGTTGTCCTGGATCGCTGACGCATGGCGGGCCGCCGCTGGATAGTCGCGGCCTTCATTAAACCCTAATGTCGCGGGGTTACTCACTTCCGAGCCGTCTTCGTTGTACTTTGCGTTTGCAGAAAAGAATTCTTGTCCGAGTGAAGCGGGAATGCGGCCAAAGTGATCGGTGTAAGGCTTAGTGTTCTCTCCCTGCCGAATATCCTGCAGGCGACCACCGTGGAACCCGTTCATATGACAGCGTATGCAGCGATCCGCAACACTGACCGGATTACCCGCGTCCAATGCAATTTCTGCGGGAGCATTGTTTGCACGCGCGCGATTTGCTTCCGCCGATAGATAGTAAATAGGAAATCCATTGGCGCGCTGACAGATCCATTCACCCGCATCTGCCGTAAAATTCACACCATTTCGAAAAACGTCGCGGGAAGCTTCTTCGGATCCTGACAGCGGATTCTCAATAAAGTCATGGCTTCGGAAACAGTAACGTCTGCGGCCATCAAACCCGGCAATCTCTCGCCCTCCAACGTCTTTACGCGACTGCCACTGGAGAACACGCTGCGGGTTTCGTCCCACAATCGTTTCGGGCTTAGTACGAGATCCCGCCATCAAGAGCAAACTGCCTCGCTGCGCTTTTTTATCATCGACAAAGCCCACTTGATCCGCAAACTCGTCTTGGTTAGCCGACAGCCCCGTCATCTGGTAGTAAATATCCGGATCCAAAAGGCGCGTTACTAGCCAGTCTGTTCTCGCAATGCCTCTGCGATCGCAATCATACGGATTGTCGTTTAACAGCCGCGCCATTCCCGCAGGATCCACGGCACCTAGCAAATTCGTGGTGAGTACCCCATTCGCTCCCGCATTTTGCGGCAACACACGAATTGGGTCCGCTCGATTACTAATTAAGTTTAAGGCAAACGCGAGTGCCGCGGCGTTCACTGTTTCGGCGGAGTAACGGGCATACCTTGGGTCTGTGATCTTTACTCCCGGTGGCAACACTCCGCCCTTGATGGCCACTCGTAGGTTCCCCAAGAAGGCATCGCCTGAGCCGTTGGCGGCCAGGTACCTCGATACAAGCACGCGGGCGTTGCCGTTAAATTTCTCAAAGTTCTTGAGATAGAGATCGCGCAGCTGTGTGCGCGTAACAGGGCTGCGGGAATTCAAGAGGCGCCCGGCCCCGTCGATAAAAAGCTGCCGCACTTCTTCCACATGCACTCCGGCGCGTACGGGAACTAAATTGCGTTCAAATAAATTATTGCCGTCGGTCAATAAATTGGAAGCGCCTTGCACTTCGCGCAGGCGACTGCGGAAGCGAGAATCAATCAAGCCGTTTCTAAATGTGGTGTTACTGATAGAGCCGCCCTGAGCACCCAATGATTGCGGAGAAGTGCGAGTGAAGCAGTTATTGCAGCGAGGCTGCGCCACTCGAATTGGCTGTTGGAGAATAGGCTGCTGGCGCGCCCGACGAATCCGTCGAAAGGCGCCTTCCGCTTCCTGCACAACCAAGAGCGCACTTACTAGGGCCAACCCTAGCAACGCAGTTTTCCGCGCTCTCCATAATGTCCGAAATAGACCCATTCCCCATACCTTTCGGACTTTTAAGACTAAATGTTCACTTCTATAGGATGCAGGCCGCGGGCCATCGGTTGGCACGGTGACGAAGAGTGGCAACTGCTTGAATACACGTATATTTCTGGGGGTCAGGGGGGTGCGCCGTTTTTCGACACTTTGGCTAGGTTTTGAGCACTATTTTAGTGCATCGACAGAGTTCAAGACCTAGCAAAGCCCAGCGTTGCACCGCGCCAGTTCCGCTGGTACTTCAGGCCCATGGCAAAACCGACCAACTTTCTTGTGACTCTAGGGACTCTTCTGTCTTGTCTTTTTGCTAGCCCTAGTGCCCTGGCCTCCAAAGACCCAGTGCCCTCGCCCGGCTCCAATCCCGGCTGCAGCGTTTCCGTCGTCGCGCACTCGGGCCGCACTTATGCCCACGTCTACATGCCAGCAAAATTCGCTCCGAAACTTAAATCCGATCTCGAATTTTCTAAATTTCTGGATCGCGCTTTCTACAGCCAACGACTTTTCACGCCGGAAGAAACCATTATCGTTCCCGAATTTCTTCTAGAGGGCGGAGCTGCCTCCAGACGAAACGATCTTGCGCTGCAGTTAAATTCCATCGCCCAGCTAACCAGTGGTCGATATATTTTGCAGTACTTGATTCGCCTTTCTGTGATTGCCGGCGAATCGCACGGACTGGATGAAAAAGAAGCGCGCGACATTTCCGGCGCGGTGTTCTTAGCGCTGATGAATGGGCGTCATTCTCTTGCGAACGGCATGAAAGTGCTTCCCCCTCCTGCATTGCCCTTCACTAGCAATCTCCCCGTTCCCATGTGGTACCTCGAAGAGATGCAATTTTCGCTTTTACCCTCCTTTGAATTGCTCTCCACTCTGCGGGCGAAGGACGGTGGGGATGCCCAGAAGACAGAAGAGAGTTGGATTCTCCAGATGACCGAGAATCTGGATTCCTTCCAGACTTTCCTCAGAGGTGAAAACATCCAGCAGAATTGGGATGGATTGTTGGTTCAAAACCTCTCCAACCTAGGCCTCATCGTCGCGCGGCCCCAGAAAATCCAAGATGCGCTAGTGCTCCCCGTTGGTCTGCCGAATTGGCAGGACACAGTTATTTCCGAATGGGATAGCACCAAAGCTTGGGAGCGCGGCGCTCCCGTTATTCCCATCCCGAATAATTCGGCTGCCTATGATTACCTGCGCGAGCATCTCGATCAGCGAATTTGGTGCCAGGGCAAGGAACTGGGCGGTTTACTTTCTCTCAAGCCCACTCTAACGCCAGGCATTTTGCACGAGACACAGCTTTTTATGAGCGCCTTTGAAAGCTATGCGCGCGTGGTGCATGGCAGACGCACGGTCGATCGGTATCGGCCGTCGGCAAATTAAGATACTTAGCTAACGACTGCTAATTTCGAAACGGTACCAGGGGTCGGTATTTCCCTCTTAACCATGGCACCAATTCGCTGTATACGGCCCTAGTATTGCTCGAAGCGTAATTGCCTCC
Source organism: bacterium (assembly GCA_022842225.1). Taxonomy (GTDB): domain Bacteria; phylum Bdellovibrionota; class FAC87; order UBA2466; family UBA2466; genus JALHPX01. Next base: position 754 of record JALHPX010000313.1, on the reverse strand, counting down.
CGGCACGGCAGCTACAGCGTTGATACCCTCTTCCCCGACTGTCATCAGCATCCGAAACCCAGGCCCCACAGGACCATGTGATAAATCGACGGTAAATGCCGAGCCCTGTCGCGGAAAGGGCAACGAGGAGAAACTCGGCATCACTCCCGAAAGTGCATTCGCAAACTCCAAGCGATGCAGTGCGCCCCAAGAACGCGATTCGGCTGGTAGTTCGGCTACCTCGCGTGCGGCCCGATGCAGCGACGCTTCTAGAAGCTCCAAGCCCCCTTTACGTGCCTCGGCATCGCCCGCCAAGAAATCGGCAAGTTTGTGGTACGTCGTGCGCACCAACAAAGTCGTCTGTGTGCGCACGTGTTTAGCAAAATCTCCATCGGAGAGTGCAATATGCTTTTGCATATAGGCGCCCAACAGTTGCTCGATCCACTCTTGCGCCATCACTGGCTCTTCGAGATTAGATTTCATGGTCGCATCCCAATGCACTAACCGATCCGCAAAGGCTTTGGCCTGTGCATTTAACTTCAGCGTGCCCTTCTCCAATTCAGGTCCGAGCAGTTTCAAATACGCGTCGACCAGAAGATCCTTGTGATCGTATTGCGCTTGATTTGCGTTCTCTAGCGATAAACTCCCCTTCAAGCTGTCGAGAATCGACGTGATGCGGGCGGCGCGTACTCCAGGGCTAAACCAAACGCTAAAGTAATCTTCCCACTCGGTAAGCCGTGGATTAGCCGAATGCCCAAATGGGTCGTTGTTCGCC
>JALHPX010000312.1 GCA_022842225.1 bacterium | reverse complement strand
GAGGTGAACCCTCCGACCTTTGTGTTCTTCGCCAAACGCGCTTACCAAGTTTCCGACAGTTATCGTCGATACTTGGAAAAAAGACTGCGCGATCGTCTCGGCTACAAGAGCCAGGCTGTGAAGCTGGTGTTTCGCAATGCCGGCAAGCGCTTAGAAGATGTTCAAAGACATTAAACGCGCCGCGTTTTGCGCGCCAGTCTAGCTCCTTACTCACTGCTCGATTCGTCCGGTATAATTACCTCACCTATGAATCGACGAAAAAACTCAGTTGCGCAGTCGGTCGACTTTTGGACTCGCTGGACCTTAGCGGGCATTTTGCTTTGCATTTTGCTGGGAGCGATCTTCTGGAGAGTGGCTCCGCTGCGAGCGAGCGACCCGGACATGTTCTATCACCTAGAAATGGCGCGCCGGACGGCTGTGGAAGGAGGAATCACCCACCTGCCAGAGATGGATAATCTAATGCCCAAGGAAGAATGGGCAAATGGCTACTGGCTCTTCACGTTCTTAAGTTCGGTGGCGTATCGGGCGGCGGGGGAGCAGGGGGTTTTTGTTTTTGGTTTTCTCTGTGCGATGGCAACTCTGCTTCTGTTGCTATGGATAGCCCATCGCGATCTCACTATTGGCGTGAGCCTGTCGTTGGTGGTCGGGCTGTTGCTGGTGCCAAATGCCGCGAATCGCTTATTTCTGCTGCGGCCGCATACGCTTTCGATGTTCTTGTTTCTGGTCATGGCTTGGGCAATCTTGGCGCGCAATTACTGGGTGGCGTTCGCTTGCGGTGTTTTGCATTCGTGGAGCTACGCGGCGCCTATTCTGCCATTAGCGATTTGCGCTATAGCGCTTGTATTTTATCGACGAGAATCGCGCGACTGGGCAATCACGGCCGGTGCGGGCATTGGCGGAGTGGTGGTCGGACTCATCTCCCATCCGTACTTTCCCAGAAACCTGACGCCGATCTGGAACACGTTTCGGCTTTCCGCACCCAGTGCTGTGCCTAGCTCGGTGGCTTTGCCCACGGAGCTGGTGGGAGTGCCGATTAGCCAAATGTTGGGCGGGTGTTTCTTTCTCTGCTTGCCGCTCTTACTCAATCTATTGCGCATTTCGAAAAGCAGCCGGACAAGGTTTTTTGGCGGCAATATGAAGCCGGCGACTACGGAAGTGTGGTTTATTTCCGTTTGCCTGGCGGGGTTGCTTGCCTTGGCCACTGTCTCGTTTCGAGCATTGGAATATGCTATTCCGCTTTCGATTTTGGCCTGGGTATTGTTTCTGCGGGATTGGAAGGACGCGAGTCTTCAGGGGGTATTTATCGCTGTTGGTGTTTTCTTCGCCTTGCCTGCTGCCTGGGATTTATACGGGGATTTTAGACCGGGTTATCCCGGCTCGCGAAGTGCGTTAGAAGCGTTGGGTGTATTGCCGATGCCAGCAAATGGCAAAAAAGTCCTTAATGTGGAATGGTCGCAGGGCGCGTATGTGCTCTATCAACGTCCTGGGTATCGTTTTGTCGACCTGGGTGATCCGAGAGCTTTGCCCCTTTACTATCCACAGTTAGCGGCGTTGCGCGAAGAACTAAAACTTGGCAAGACGGCGGACCCCTATGGAGTCGTGAAGTATTCGTTCGGCGCTGATTATATTTTGCTCTACAGCGGCGCATTGCAGGCCCAGTTGGATAAGAGCCCGCACTTTCGCCAGCTCTCCAATGTCGCTGTTGCAGAAACTCCGGGTCTGCGGATTTACCTCTATGAGGCCGCTCCTCGTCGACTACCGCTCCAGGTCAAAGAGTATGAGACCGCAAACGAACGCGGGCTCACTGCTAGCAGCTCCTTGCCGGATGAACAGCGCAGCACTTTCCTAAATCTCACTAGCTCCAACGAATGCGAAACCGTGTCTCCAAAAATCGCGCGTCAGCCGGTGCTTAAAGGGGCAACAATGGTCGCCCTAGGCGGGGTAGGGGATGTACGGGTTTCGTGGAAAGGGAAGAAACTTTTCCGAGGGGTTTTGGGCCGGGGGGGGATTTTAGAAAACGAAGTCGTGTTGCCGCTGCCGGGAACGCTCACGAACTCCAACGACCTCTCTATCGAGGTTTGCTCTCTTGAACGAGGATCGCCGACGGGACTGATTACTTCCTTCTTCAACAAGCGATACCTGCAAGCGCTGTGCGAGTGGAAAGGTGGCCTTAGAATTCCGGCGTCCCAAAAAGAGGGTTGGACGTACTCCAATGTCGCCGCATCGACGTGTCTCGCGCCTTACGCTGGCAAGGCCTTTAAGCCTTCTGAAATTGAATAGGAACCCAGCTAAGCAGCGATTTAGGCAAGGTGGTGAGGCCGTGATGGCTGTACTTTTCCATTAGAGGCCCGAGCATTTCCTCGCGGCCGCTCACCAGAATGCCGCGCGCCCAAAGGTCTAGCTGTTCTAAGATCTTCACTCCATCAAAATGCGGATCATTGAGCTCTAAATCGACGAGAAAACGCGATTCGCGCGCCGCCGGCCCTACCGAATGCATCCAACGGAAAAGCTCTCCTGGCTTCGAAAAACAATGAACTTCGCCCTTAAACTTGCCGTCTAATCTGCGAAACCGTTCACGCCAAAACGCATGCATGGAGGGGTCATCGTCCAAGACAACGACTTGTCCTTCGCTGTGTACGGAAACGCATGGCGCAAAACCAGGGGGAGGAAGCGCGCGTGGAATAGAAAGCGAGATGCTCGTTCCGCCTAACTTCCCACGGCCTAAGCGCAGAACGCCGCCCAAGCTATGACAGAATTCTTTGGCATATTGCAGTCCCAGCCCATGCCCATCGCGCTTGGTGGTCGCAGAGCTGCCGGATTGAATCGCTGCAATCACTTGCTCCGAAATACCGGGGCCATTGTCGTTCGTTGTTATCAGGACGTCTTTATCGGTGACATTTACTTCAATTCCGACTTTTCCGCCCGAGGGGATCGCTTCTAACGCGTTTCTTAGAACGTTGGAAAACGCTCGCTTGAATCGTCCGGTATCAAAAGCAGCAAAAGCCCACTGAGACTCTGCTTCCGTGTGCAGCTCGAGATCAAATTCCTTGGTTCCCAACATTTCCATGCGTGTGCTGTTGAGAACTGATTCCACGTGGCGAGCAATGAGTTCGGGGGACGCTGCAGCGGCTGTATATTCGGTTAAGGCGCCTGCTTCGCCCAGATCTTCCTGATGTGCACTAGCGCCGCCCGGGGCTGTTCTGGCTCGTCGATAACGCGAGAGCAAGTCTTCCGCGATGCCCTGGATTTCCTCGATAGCGCCGCCGACCAAGGACAATTGGTCGGTCGAAACTGCCTTGGCAATTTGTTGGCTCATGATCTTTAGCACACAGAGCGGGGAGCGGATGTCGTGCGCAACTTGGAGAGCGATTTTGGTTAGTTCCGCCTCCACGCGTTGATCGTTGAGACGCGTTTGGGCTTGGAGCAATTTTCCCACTGCTTTTTCCAGAGCGGATTTCAATACCACTAATTCTTCGCTGGCTCCCGGCACATCGTGCTTTAGCACCGCCTCGAGATCCTCGGGCGTGCTGCGTTCGGAATTTGCATAGAAACTCACCGACCGCGTCAGCATTTGTAATGGCTTGATTTGACGACGGAGTACGAAAATCAAAAGTCCCAAGAAAATCAGCAGCAGTCCCAGGTGGGCAAAAATGTACGTAGATATCGTCGAGGCCATGCCGTGGTAAAAGGCCTTCGGGTCGGCGACGACCTGGAATTCTCCCCACTTCACATTGGCGGAGTCCTGCAGCGGGATGTAAAAACGCGGGGGATCGAATAGCCCCAGTATCTGCTTCTCCACCCAGGTCAAATGCGCGGCCTCTGAAGTGCGATTGGCAACTTCAGTTAAGCTATCGCTCTCCGTATGGACCGATACATTGAGATACCCTTCGCTCTGAACCAGCATACGCAGCTTGGTGCGCAGATTGAGCGTATTTCCCACCCGGATGTCCGAAACAAACGTGCGCGTGTAGAGACGCAGCCACTTCAGCTGATCTTCGCGCACCTGCTCGGTGTAGTGGTGCAGAATACCGGCAAGCAGTAGCGACGAGATCACCCAGCACACCAGCACCGTGCCCGTGAAGAGCCAAAGCAGCTTGGCCGCAAAAGTTCTAGAGCGATTCATCGTCACGATTGCCGACCTCAATCTGATGCCAATTGGCTGCG
>JALHPX010000311.1 GCA_022842225.1 bacterium | reverse complement strand
CCGTCTATTCTTTTGAAGCAAAGACTTCTCCGGTCGAAGACAATCCACTTTTCAGGGTGGATTGCCCTGTGAGCTTGGGCAAAGCTATGGATCGCAAGATTAGCAATCTCGCGAAGAAGGCTTTTCGCTCGGTAGGCTGTCGCGACGTTGCGCGAATCGACTTTCGTTTAACGGACAAAGGCGAAGTTTATTTCTTAGAAATCAACCCGCTGCCGGGGCTCTCTCCCGGATTTAGCGATCTTGCTATCTTGGCGGACCGTTCCGGGCTGGGTTACACCAACCTTATTCGGCGCATTTTGAGTCCTGCCATCGGGCGGTGGCGCAATGCCGGACGTATTCGAAAGCATGGATCATGAGCCATCGGGGATCTCTCAGAGAACGATATGAAAAGATGGCGCTCGAGCGGTGCCGCGTGCGCGACCTCGGGCTTCAAATTGGAGAATTTCCTACCGGTCCCAATAACGCCATTACCGACGTCAAAGGCGTCAAGGTTGGTCACGCCACTTTGATTGAGGGTTCGGGGCGACGGAAGCCGGGCACAGGGCCGGTCCGCACGGGCGTCACCGTCATTCTTCCGAATGAAGACACGTACAATGAGTCTGTCGAGACAGGCGGATTTGTGTTGAGTGGTGCTGGTGAGATCGCGGGCATGACCCAAGCCATGGAATGGGGCATGATCGAAACTCCCATTCTGTTAACCAACACCATGAGCGTCGGCCGCGTTAGCGATGGAGTTGTGAAGTGGATGGGCAAGAAACATCCCACTCTCCGAGAGCAAGAAGTCATTATCCCCATTGTCGGTGAATGCGATGATAGTTTTCTTAACGACGCTGCAGGACAGCACATCCGTCCCGAACATGTTTTTCAAGCCTTGGAAAACGCCAAGAGCGGAAAGGTCACCGAGGGGGCAGTGGGTGCCGGAACGGGCATGATCTGCTGCGATTTTAAAGCGGGCATCGGCACGGCCAGTCGCGTGATCACCGTCGGTGGTAAGAAGTACAGCATGGGTGTGCTCGTGGTGAGCAACTTTGGCCACATGGAACATCTGCGCATGGACGGTTATCCCGTCGGCCGAATCTTGTCGCAGGAGCAGGGCGGTTATCGACGACGTACCGAGAACTACGGTTCCATTATCGTGATTTTAGCAACCGATCTCCCGTTAGTGAGTCGGCAGCTCAGCCGAATTTGCAAACGCGCGGCACTCGGCATTGGTCGGGTGGGTAGCTATGGCGCCCACGGTAGTGGCGAGATCATTCTTGGTTTTTCGACGACAAACGTCGTGCGCCGCAGTGACGCCGAAGCCCGGCGTGCTCTTACCGTGATGAATGACTCCAAGATCGACAATGCTTACCGCGCCGCTATCGAGATGACCGAAGAGGCGATCTTAAATAGCATCACCATGGGAGTCGACATGGAAGGCGCTGGCGGTAATAAAGTGCCGGCCATCCGTTTGAAGATGTTGAAGGGACTTCTCGAGCATTACAATTCTGTGCAGGCGCTGGTAAGCTCTAAAAAATGAACATTTTTCAAGCGATCGTCCTTGGGCTGGTGCAGGGTCTCACCGAGTTTCTCCCCATTAGTAGCTCGGCGCATTTAGTGCTTTTTCCCTGGCTTTTGGGCTGGAAGGATCCCGGCCTCGCTTTCGACGTATTTTTGCACATCGGAACACTCGTCGCCGTTTTGATCTATTTCTTCAGTGATTGGATCCGCGTGCTGCGCGCGGGCCTTGCGAGTATTATCGAGCGCCGCGTGGGATGGGACCGCGATCGAATGCTCTTTTGGTACCTCTTCTTCGGCACCATTCCAGCTGGTTTAGCAGGGTTTCTCTTTCATGATTATTTTGAAGGCACGTTTCGCAGCCCACTTCTCATCGCGGTGGCTTTGGGCTTTGTAGGCTTTCTGCTCTATTGGATCGACGGCAAGTATCCGGCGCTTCGGCCCCTGGAGGACCTGTCGATGCGGGATGCGCTTTGGATTGGTTTTGCCCAGGCGACAGCTTTGATTCCCGGTGTGTCGCGTTCAGGTGCCACTATGACGATGGGACGGCTCCTAGGGCTGACGCGAGAAGCAGCGGCACGCTTTTCGTTCATGCTTTCACTTCCGATCATCACGGCTGCCGCCGCTTTTGAAGTGAAGGGATTATTGGATCAGGGTTCTGTGGGAGTGCCGGTGAGTTTTTTGGTTGCAGGGCTAACTTCATCCTTTATTTCCGGCGTGGTGAGTATTTTCTTTTTGATTAATTACCTAAAGACTGCCGATTTCTCGCTCTTCGCCTGGTACCGCATAGCGCTCGCCAGTTTTGTTGTTCTGTGGAGCGTCTTCACCGGGCACTGAGTGGCGCCCAATGCTGCGAAGGTCACGGGCGCAAAAAGCGAACCTCCCTATTTCCTTTCCCTCTTCAGCGAATGGGGCCGGTGCCGCCGTTATTCGAAGTGAAATCGCCGCCGATAAAAACGTTGGTGCCGTCGGTGGCAAGGGCTTTCACCTGGCCGTTTAGCCCCATGCCGACGTCGGCCCAATTCGTACCCGTCCATCTGGCGATATTTGCGGTCGACGCTATCCCGCCGACACTGCTGAAGGAGCCGCCCAAAAAGTACTCGGTGCCGACGGTGACGAGTGCGTATCCGGTACCCGAAAAGCCCGTACCAAAAGGCTCCCACGCACCAGAAATAAATTGCGCGATACCGACCTTACCGCCCGCCATGGTGAAGCTGCCCGTTGCATAAAAGTCACTGCCCGAGATCGTACCCAACCCGTTCACGGCTCCGTTTAGCCCGGCGCCCAATCCCACCGCTTGGACAATAGAGCCGCCGTTATACAGAGCAATATTGTCGGCGTCGCTGTTGCCGCCGGCGTCGGTGAAATTTCCGCCGATAAAAAGTAAGGGGCTATCGGCCTTTAACGCACGAACTTCCTTGCCGGTTCCAATGCGCGTCGTTGAGCCAACTTGGAGCCAACTGTTACCGATGTCGGAAAAACGCGCCAGGCTATTGAGTGAGGTATCCCCCTCGACTGACGAGAAAGTGCCGCCCACATAAACGTTGCCACCCATCGTCTCCAACGCATTTACCTGCCCATTATCAATGCCGGTACCGAGAGCTGACCAAATCGCGCCGCTCCAGCGCGCGACGCGATCCGCGAAAGCATTTCCGCCAGCATCTAAAAAGGCTCCTCCGACATAGACGTTTGCACCCTCTTGCGTAATCGCGAGCACGGGGCCCGATACGGGCGCAAATCCGGAGAATGTTTGTGCGCTGATATTGTAAATGGCAAAATTATCAGCATCCGCATTGCCGCCGCCGTCCGCAAAATCGCCGCCGATAAAAAGATTTCCGCCGTTCACGTGAAGCGCATGGATTGCTGTCGCACGCAATCCAAGATCGTAGTAATTGCCGCTATAGTAGCGATACACGCGCGCGGGCCCGTTAGCGCCTCCGGATTCCTCGCAATCGTCGATCTTATCTGGAGTCGTGCCATCGACGTAGCTGTTCTCAATGGTGACGGTGCGATTGGTAAAAATGTCTGTTGTCGTCGAGCCGAGTTTGTAGAGTTCCGCGCCATCTACTGCGAGTAGCTCTTTGAGCGACTTGCCGGCACACGTCCCCAGACCTTCAAAGCCCAGAACTTCGATAGTCCGCGCCGTGCCGGTTTTGACGGGCATCCGAATACCACTCGTCGTGGCGTCGCTTACACTCACCGCAGTGGAGACCGTTCCCAGATCCAGACAAGAAGAAGTGACGCCATCGCCAAAGTCGACGAGAGGATAAGTAGCTACTACCCCGTTACCTCGGATGTTTACTAAGAAACAGTCCATGTCCGCAGCGGTGCCCGGTCCGCGGCCAGCCGCAAAATCAAACTTTAGAGAAATTTCTGCAGAGGCCGTTGGGCTGCGGTCGGTGCAGGCAATGGCCAGCAACACCATCAGGGCGCTGAGAATACCGGGAACAAAAATACGAAGTTGTTTTTCTACCATGTCCACCACAGTTCTTAGGGCACCGGGATCGTTTCCCCATCGTCAAATTCTCCACCGACATAAGCATTCGAACCCGCGTAGTGATCGATCGCGGTCACTTTTCCGTTTAAGCCGCCCGCTACGCTATTCCAGGTCGAGACGTTAAAGCGGCCGATATTTTTGGTGTCCGTCGCACCACTTACCGAGGAGAAATCTCCACCG
>JALHPX010000310.1 GCA_022842225.1 bacterium | reverse complement strand
AAGAAATTCAGGTTGCTGAAATTATTACGTATTTACTTTTGATAAGCGCGGCGCATTGGCCGCCATGCGTTTAGCGCGGTGTGCGAGGCGGAGCGGAGAGTCATGGAAATGGTGGGTGAAACAGGGGTCGAACCTGTGACCTCCTGCTTGTAAGGCAGGCGCTCTAACCAACTGAGCTATTCACCCACACCGAATCCGTAGATATCACGCACGAGGCTAAGAAGTTCAAGGCAAATCCAGGTCGAATGGACTCGAAATCCGCGCTCGCCGGGTCGCGGCCACTCAGGCCGTCGCCTGCCGATTTAGATCCCGGAAAACCCGGTCCAAACAGAACCCTCCGCCCGGACCGCCACGGGGGCCTTTAATTTCTAGTTATCTGCCTCCGCTCAAGATCGCGGTAGGGGCCCGCGGTTTCTAGTTTTTACAGTGCCCGCGATATGTCCGGTCGGAGGGTCCCGTTTAGCCCAGATTTTCCGGCATCTAAATCGGCGGAAGGCGGGCTGGGTGGCCGCGAAGCGGCCGCGTGGTTTGGAGTCGCTTCGTCAGGGTTGTCTTGGTATTCTTAGAGGCCATGGCGAACAAGATATCGACGGTAGGTGTAATCGGACTCGGCACGATGGGGCGTTGCTTGGTGCGTGGGTTGATTGATTCGTCGACGGTTTCTAAAGATAAAATCTTTTTTACGACTAAGCACGGTGAGGCTTCGGCGAAGGCAGGTAAGGAGTTGGGGATTGTTCCTGTCGGTTCCAATGCCGAGTTGGTTAAGAAGGCTTCACTTATTGTTTTGGCGGTGAAGCCGCAGAATATTCCTGAAGTGTTGGCCGAAATCGGCAAGTCTTTGACACCGCAGCATACGGTTATTTCCATCGTTGCGAGTGTGCAGACCGATCAAATCGAGGCTTCCGTTAGTAAAGGGGTCGCTGTGGTTCGGGCGATGCCGAATACGCCTGCGCTGGTACGCGAAGGGATGACTGCTATTTGTGTCGGGTCCGGGGCGTCTAAAGAGCATGCCGATTTGGCTAAGATGATTTTTTCTCCGCTCGGGCAAGTTGTGGTGGTGGATGAGAAGAACATGGATGCCGTCACCGGCCTGTCAGGATGTGGGCCGGCTTATGTCTATGTAGTTTTAGAGTCGCTCACCGATGCGGGTATTAAGGTTGGGCTTTCGCGCGAGGTTGCTCAGCAACTGGCCGCGCAAACTGTTTTGGGTTCTGCAAAGATGCTGATGGTGACTGGAAAGCATCCCGCCGCGTTGAAAGACGAGGTGACAACTCCTGCCGGGTGTACGATTGATGGCTTAATGGAGTTGGAAGAGGGGAAGCTTCGAGTCACTTTGATTAAGGCTGTGGTACAGGCCACCAATCGCGCAAAATCTTTGCGACTTCCCGATTCCGAATAAGCACCGAATTTTTTGTTTTTGGGAGACTTCATCAATGAATAAGACCGCAAAACTGGTTTACGAAGGTAAGGAAGTTGTATATACAAATTTCAAGGGAAAAGAAGGCGAGAAGGCGATTGATATTACCAATCTCCGTTCTTCGACGGAGTTAGTGACGCTGGACAATGGGTATATGAATACCGGCTCCTGCCAGAGCGCCATTACCTTCTTAGACGGAGAGCGCGGCATTCTTCGTTACCGCGGCTATCCCATTGAGCAGTTAGCCGAGCAATCTACGTTTGTGGAAGTGAGCTATCTGCTCATTTACGGCAAGCTGCCGAGCGCTCCGGAGCTTGAGAAGTTCACTCGTTCGCTGACTCGCCACACCATGATCCACGAGGATATGAAGCGGTTTTTCGACGGCTTCCCCCGAGACGCGCATCCGATGGCCACTCTGTCGGCGGCGGTGAATACGCTTTCTACTTTTTATCAGAACGTCGAAGACGAAGAGCGCGAGAAGCAGCTCTCTATTTATCGTCTATTAGCCAAGGCTCCGACGATTGCTGCCTTCTCGTATAAAAAATCGATTGGTCAGCCGACGGTGTATCCGACGAATAGTCTGGATTATTGTTCCAATTTCTTGAAGATGATGTTTGCCGTGCCGGCGGAAGATTTCCATCCGGATCCCGTGGTGGCAAAGGCGATGGACTTGCTCCTGATCCTTCACGCCGATCACGAACAAAATTGCAGCACGTCGACGGTTCGTCTGGTCGGCAGCAGCGGGGCCAATCTCTACGCGTCCGTCAGCGCCGGAATTTCCGCGCTCTGGGGACCTCTCCACGGCGGTGCAAACCAAGCTGTGGTCGAGATGTTGGAATTTATCCAGAAAGAGGGTGGCAACGTAAAGAGTTACGTTGAGCGCGTGAAGAAAAAAGAAGATGGCATCCGTCTGATGGGCTTTGGTCACCGCGTTTATAAGAATTTTGATCCGCGCGCCAAGATCATCAAACGCGCTTGCGATTCCTTGCTCAATCGTCTGGGCATCAATGATCCGATGCTTGAAATTGCCAAAAAGCTCGAAGAAGCCGCTTTGAGCGACGATTATTTCGTTTCCCGAAAGCTCTATCCAAACGTAGATTTCTACAGCGGCATCATGTACCGCGCGATGGAGATCCCAACCAATATGTTCACGGTGCTGTTTGCACTCGGACGTTTACCAGGATGGATTGCGCAGTGGAAGGAAATGACCGAGCAGTCAGGCACTAAAATCGGTCGTCCGCGCCAGATTTACCAAGGCAGCACGGAACGCTCCTACGTTCCTGTTTCTCAGCGTAAAGAAGGCGGAACTGCCTAGAATTCTAGGTAACCCGTTCCCACAAATTGCATTAGCTTTTCATTCCCGCCCACCAACTGTCCCAGTTGGGGCGTGGGAGTGTTGAGATTTTGTAGGTGAAAGAGAAATCCAACACCCATTGCGCTGTTCTCTCCCCAGGTCATTAAGCGAAGACGATTCCCGATGGTGAGTCGCATGTAGCCGTAACCTGTGGATCCCGGTGCCGCGTCTACGGGTGCGAGGCGTCCGCCGCCAATCATCGACTGGTAGAAATCGACAGACGTCGTTAAATAGCGGGCCCAACGCGCTTCAAAGCCAGCTCCCAAATATAATCCGCCAGCTTGCGCATGGTGATTGGTGATGCCGGAAGTTTTTTCGATCTCCTGCGTCACGCCAATCCAGCCGTATCCCAAGCGCGCAATTAGAAAGAACCGTCCCGTCGGCCCACCCAGCCCATAGCGAAAGCCTAAGCCCACCAATGCGGCCCAACTGCGTAATGCGCGGTTCTCCCTGACTATGGCGGCAGTATCGGGATCTTCATACTCCACTTCCTGAATCGGCGTACTGGCATGCTGGCCAAGGAATTCAAATCCCCATGCATTGCGGTAGACCGAGAATTTGCCGTCGAAGAGCAAACTTTGGATTAGGCCCACTGTTTCGCGAAACGGATCAACGGTCGGAACGACATTGTTTAGTCCCGAACCAAATTCGAGGGTAGTACGCCATTCGGAGTACTGATTGGTATGTGGCTCGGAGTCGGGGATGGCAGAGCGCTCGACCCTCTTGAATTTCTCGCGAGTAATGCGCTTCTTTCCATCCTTCTTATCCCGCATATCCTTTGGCCGTAAGTATTCCGGGTTCTCAGAAGATTTTTGTCCGTCTGCGTCGTTATCGTCGCTATCGTACGCTTCTTCGGGATAATCCACTTCTGGTGGAAAATCGGCGCCGGGTCGGACTTCTGCTAAAGCATTTTGACGCAGAGTTGACGTCGACAAAATCAGCAGCAAGAAAATAACAAAACTAGATGGAAATTGCGCGAAGCGACACAGACAATGCATGTTGCATCCATTTTAACAGGAGCAGGGAGCTTTTCGAGTTTCTCCTTGCAAGATATCATCTAACTGCTACCAAAGAAGTTTAACAAAGAATAATCAGTCTTATTAGTGCAACAGGCTCTTCCCAAAATGTGAAGAGGTGAGGTTCATACGTGGCTAAGGAAAAAATAACATCTAGTAGTACCGCCGAGTATTTTTCCAAAAACCTGCAGCAGGTTGGTTTTTCTTCGCCAACCAAGGCTGTCTTAACGACGCTAAAGGAAGCGGTAGACAATTCTTTAGATGCTTGCGAAGAAGCGGGTATCTTGCCGGAGATCAGTGTTGAGATCCAAAAAATGGGTCCTGGCACTTTGAAAAATACGGATCTTCTGAAGATCATTGTCTCGGATAATGGTCCGGGACTTGAAGA
>JALHPX010000309.1 GCA_022842225.1 bacterium | reverse complement strand
AGGGAGACTGACACCTTTTGGGTGTTAGTAGGTGCGCATTTCGAAGCGGAAATTTAGGTTTTCTTTGATTAGTTCAAAGAAGTCCTTCGCCTTCTCGATTTGCAGCCATTCTGGGAGCTCGAAGTGGGGGTGCTTTGCGTCGGCAGTCCACAGTTTTTCGCTCACCACGCAATTGGCGGCGTCGATGGCCGAGTAGAGTTGGTAGTCGGCGCCTAAGGCGTCTTCTAGGTGGCTCTGGTAGTCCGCTTCGGCAGTGCCAGTACGCTTCATGCACTCTTCGAGTTTAGAGATCGTTTCGGGACGCGGCTGCACCCACTGCGGACCCACGGGTGGGAAGGCGGTATAGTAGTCCGCCTCACGCATCGTAGTCTTGTCGTCTTCAGTCGGGTTTGGCACTGAGTACCGAGTGACATCTACTTTTACCGTCGCGATTTGATTCGTTCGGCCTGATGGCATGTAGAAGCGTGCGATCGTCTGCTTGAGAATCAATTCGCCTTTTGTACCTAGCGGCTGGAAGTCTTGCACAGTTCCCTTACCGTACGAATCTTCGCCGACCAAGAAAGCGCGTTGGTAATCTTGCAAGGCGCCAGCGACAATTTCACTAGCCGAGGCGCTTTGTCCGTTAATCAGCAGAACCATCGGGAGCTTGGTAAAAATCGGAGCGGGCTTGCTCGAAGGCAACATGCTGCTCTTCTTATCTGGCACCATCGACTTGGTGAGAACGACGGGTTCGCCTGGTTCTAGATCCAAGAATAAATTCGAGATGCAAACCGCTTCAATCAGTAGACCGCCGCCATTACCGCGTAAGTCAAAGATCAAGCTCTTAGCACCCTTAGACTCGACATCGCTGATGGCGTCTTTCACGTGCAAGCACGGGAGAGGACCCTTTTCCTCGTCGATTTCCATGAAATTATCGAGCCGGACATAGCCGATATCGCCGTGCTTTCCAACCATCTTGGAACTCACATTACGATTCTCGACTTTGGCGCGATTCAATTTAAAAGTAAGGTTCGCCCCCTTTCGGAAAACGCCTAATTCGAGTTCGGTTCCCGCCTTGCCCGTAATGGCGGACGTGATCTGTTCGAGTTCAGTGCCCCCAATATCTTTGCCATCGACTGAGAGGAGCAGATCCTTTGGCAGCAGGCCGGCTTTATGGGCCGGGCCATCTTCCACCAACTTCATAACGACGGGATACTTCTTGCCATCTTTCTCAGTGACTTGAAGCAGAACGCCGATGCCGACGATTTCAGGCTCTGGCTCGTTCATCTCTTTGTAGTGAGGCACTGGAATAACAGCGGTATGTGGATCCTTTAAGATCTCATAAAACGCATTCGTCACAGCACCGAAGATTTGGGATTCCTTCTCCGCGAAAAACGACCGGCCTTTGAGCCACGTTTTGATGGCTTCAAAGTCGATATCAAGGTCCGTCGTGGAAACTTCGAGATAGAGATCTTTCCACGCTTGTTGCGTCTCGGCAGTGATGCGGCGATTTTCGCGAATGAATTCGCCCGTCGTCTTGGCCTTGCTCTTGGGCACTTTTACGATGCTCACAGCGCCGAAATTCTCAACTGCCGGCCCATAATCGGAATGAGAGGCACGGTAGCTCTCAGGCAGCAGAGCCAGCGCTTCTTGGTCATAATCCAAAGTAACGTCGACACCGCGCACGCACGCCAAGAATTTCTTCTCTTCACTTTGGCAGGCGGTATTGTTGAAGCTTTTTTGCAGACGGTCGAACTTAAGTCCGAGATCTTTCCAGGATTGGTCTAATGATTTTTTACCACCGAAGACCGGTGAACTGACAAACGACAAAACAACGGCAAAAGCCGCAATTCCCCTTATTCCCATTTACTCCCCCTAATCAACCCATGACGTAAAATTAACGAAACGAAATTTGGCGAGCGATGTCAACAATATGGTGAGAGATCACAACGTTGCGTTAGCAGTTGGCGTCGCCGACGCGACGGAGCAGGGAGATTAGAAATTAGGGGGCGGATTTACTTTGCAGTCGACGCAGGGACTTGCGACCTGCGAGCTTAGGCCCGTCCAAAATCGATAAACTTGGAGATTCGTATTGCGGATGATCACCGCAAAGGTAACCGCCAGCATCAATACCAGCAGAATGTATTCGATGACCGCTTGGCCAGTGGGCTTTCTCATCTTGTTTTCTATCTTAACAAAGCCAGAGCAGTCTGTCCCAACAGGGTCATTAGATTGAGCGCCGCATGTGCAGCAATGCACCAAACCATTCCGCGGCGGTCCGCAATGGCGCACAGCCACAGCGACGCAAAAAAAGTGTAAATCGTCTGCCAGAGAATCAGCGGCAGCGGCAAAACTCCTAAGCTTTGTAAATGCCATGCGGAAAAACCAAGGCTTGTCAGCACGGCCGGACCCGGGAGTGGGTTGGAAAAACTAAACCATTTTGCACCGGTAAAACGCCGGGCGAGGTTTTGCATCCAGCCCCGAAAAAGCAATTCTTCGCCGATAGGTACTGCCAGCGCGATCCAAGCCCAATCCCATTCCGTCGTGCGCGCCAGGGGCGGTAGACACAAACCAAATCCAAACGCGGTGGCAAGAATCAGCCCCACTGCCGGTGCGCTCGCCCCACCCCACGCGGGCCGCTGCGCTTTGAGAGTCGGGAAGGAAAAATAGAAAAACAGTGCTAAGAGCGGAAACGAAAGGGTGACGGCACTGGCCGGAGGGGTGGCCTTAAAAAAAGATTCTGAGAGCTTTGTCCACAAGGAGACAGAAGTGGGGATAAATCCCGCTCCGAGAGTCGCGCCCAGGACCCAGAAGAAAGTTCCCAGCCAAAATCTTTCTTTATAACGAAGAACGGGATAAGCCAGCATTTCTTATGGGATACCTCAAATCCAAGTCGCCGTCTCGGATAGTCGTCAGGGGACCAAATTTTGTCGGCGATTCTGTTTTAGCGCTGCCATTTTACCAAAGTCTACGCAGTCATTTTACCGATAGCTCCATCACGCTGATTGCCACCCCAGCCAGCGCGGAGCTGAGTAAAAGTTTTGAATGCTTCGACGCTATATGGTCTCTGCCCGATCGGAGTTCCGCCGAAGTTTGGGCGATGGCGCAAAAAGTAAAAATGAGCGATTTCTCGCTCTCCATCTCACTCCCCAGCTCTGTCTCCGCCGCGATGCTGTTTTTTTTAGCGCGCGTGCCGACGCGGGTGGGGTGGGCCGAAACACTGGCGGCGCCCTTCTATACCGATGTTCTACATTGGAAGGGCAGGGCAAGTGGCGCACACAAATCTGATCTCTATTTAGAGTTGCTAGAGCTTGTGGTCGTACGCGGAACACTGCCGAAGATTCCGGCGGCTCCGATTGCCCGTCCATCGGCGGATTCGGACTATCTTGTCTTTGCCCCCACCGCGTCGATCGAGCTGCGCGAGTGGCCTCACTCTATCGAGTGTATTTCTCTGCTGCGAAAGAAATATCCCCAGTTCCGCATTAAAGTACTTGGCACCGGTGGTGAAGAGCGCTGGGCTGCTGTGCTAGGGGCGCTTGCCGACGATAAAGTTGAAAACCACATCGGTAAAACAACTTTGGCCGAGGCCGTCCAAATCTGCCAAAGCGCGCGCGCAGTGGTTTCAATGGATTCGGGGATGGCTCATCTTTCTGGAACCTTGGCCCAAGCGCCCACTGTTGTGGTCTTTGGTCCGGGAGATCCCGCGTACATCGCGCCGCGCGGCCCGAGTATCTATCCCGTGCGGCGCCAAGGCCTACTCTGCAGCCCCTGTGAAAAGGCGGTCTGCCAGGCGCCGTATGGCTATCAAGTCTGTTTGAAGGATTTATCTCCCGCCCCCGTCGTCGAAGCCTTAGAAAAGATTCTCGGCTAAGTTTGTCCCAGCACAGTTCTTGTGGTTACATTATCAGCATGAAAAACATTTGCAGCTTTCGAGTATTGGGAATCACTCTGGGCTTTCTCGCTCCTATTTTAGCGAGCCAAAACGCATTCGCGGCGGAAGCCACCGCTCCTGCTGCAGCAACCGCGCCCGCAGCAGCGGCACCGGCCAGCAAAGGGGTGAAGCTCACGGGTGAAGGCGTCGTGATTAGCAAGCACCTCACTGCACTTTTTGAAAAATCCAAAGACGTAAACGCCAAAGGCGCAAAACAAACCCAAGCGCGTGCCGCCATTGAAGAGGCGCTGGATTGGGATCGCGTGGCGAA
>JALHPX010000308.1 GCA_022842225.1 bacterium | reverse complement strand
GGAGCATGCCCTGATGAATGAGTTCCTGCCATGCACGACGTTGCTGCGGGCGCTTGGCGCCCGGCTTTTCGCCGCCTTGGAAGGAGACAATGAAATCAATGTTGTCGAAAATCGGCTGCATCCAGGGATTGAGCTTCTCCTCGATTTCGCCAGGGAGATAACCAATATCTTTACCCAGCGGGAAAATGGGTCGCGAGACCAGCAGCTTTTGGTAACGGCTCTCGTCGATAGTTTTCTGTAGCCCGCACGCAAGCGCCATCAGCGTCTTACCCGTACCAGCCTTACCGACCAAGCTGACCAGAGGAATATTATCGTCCATCAACGCGTCGATAACGTAATTCTGTTCCCAGTTGCGCGGCTTCACACCCCAAACACCCTGAGGCGGGATCCGCAGCGGCACAATCTCTTTGCGTTCTGCTTCGTAGCGGCCAGCAACTTTATTCTCTTCGTTTTTCTGGTCGCGCAAAATCACATATGCATTGGGATGCAGGCGCGGCTCGTCGATTGGAAAGCGCTTTTCCGTGAGGAAGTTATTCACCACTTCCGTCGGCACATCAAAGGTCATGATGCCGCTATAGAGATCTTCAATCGTGACGCGGCTTGGATCAAAATCCTCGGAAGTGATGCCGCAGGCATCTGCCTTCACGCGTAAGTTGACGTCCTTGGTGACAAAAATCACCGGCAAATTAGGATGGTCTTTGCGCAGCTTCAGCGCGACGGCCAAAATCGCATGATCGTTCTTGTCAGAACGTAAATCCGCGGGGAGATAACTTCCCGCATCTCGCACCATATCCACCATCAAGGTGCCGCGTTTTCCTACCGGCACTCCGGAGGTCAGCGAGCCACGCTTTCTGGCTTCATCTAAGTACCTGGCAAACTGGCGCGCGTTACGTCCAATTTCAGTGAGGTCCTTTTTAAACCTGTCCATCTCTTCCAGGACGGTGATCGGGACAACGACCCGATTATCGTCGAAGCGAAAAATGCACAGAGGATCGAAGAGAATGACACTGGTGTCGAGAACGAATGTTTTTTTCAATGGAGAACAATCCTGGAAATATCGTTAAAGAACGTCAGAGCCACGAGCATGAGAATGAAAACCATGCCTACTTGATTTGCCACTTCCATGGTCCGAATGGAAACTGGCTTCCCTTTGAGTCCTTCAATTATGAAGAACAAGAGATGCCCACCATCCAGCACAGGAATCGGCAAAAGATTGAGCAGGAACAAATTGATGCTGATTAAAGCCATCGTCTGCAAAAACGGAATAAATCCGGCATCGAGACTCTTGCCCGCGACGGTCGCAATCAACACCGGTCCACCCAGGTTCTTCATCGAAATAGAGCCCGTCGCTAGCTTCACAATGCTGACAACCATCTTCTCGGCCATATCGTACGTCTCGTGATAAGCCGTCGCGATCAATTGGCCGATATTGCGAACCTGCACATAGACAGTTTCGCCTTCTTCGATTTCCGTCATCGGCACAAAGCCGACTAAGAATCGCTTCACTGGCGCGTGCGTAAGAGGATCTTCGGTAACCGTTTCATTAGGCTTGAGATTGAGGACCATCGTTTGGCCATCACGCACGACCGTGAAATCAAGCGGAACGCCCTTTTCGCCTGCCGCTTGGACTTGCTCGACGATAGATTCAAAATTGCTGATGGTTTGCCCATTCACTTTGGCAATGCGGTCGCCAGGAGTGAGACCACCTTTTTCGGCCGGACTACCCGAGCTGACATCTTTGACGAAAGTGTCCGAAGCATAGATTCCTAGGGCATCAAGCGAGCCCAATGCCGTATCGCTAGGCGCTGCGGGGAAAGACAACGTGACCGATTTCTCCGTCGAAACCGCTCCTGAAGTTCTTTCCACCGTCACGGTCACGGGACGCTTATGATACCAGTGACCCAAAATAGCTTCGCGCGCTTGCTCGTAAGTCTTCACAGCTTGGGCATCGACTTTGGTAATGCGGTCGCCTGAGCGAAGTCCTGCTTCGTGTGCCGGGGACTTCGGATCAGAAACACCGATTTTTGACGACAGCGGATAAGGCGAGATTCCCTTGATGCCGCCAACTTGGATAATCTCACCGTAAGGAGACCGGCCTGCGACTTTGGAAACTTCAGTCGAAAACTTCATCGTCGTGCCGACTCGCTCGACGGTTAATTCCACTTTATCGCCGACGCGATCGCGCACGGACGATTCAAGGTCGTTCCAGGTCGTGACGGGCTTGCCGCCCACTTCGGTGATGCGATCCTGCGAACGCAATCCGGCTTCCCATGCGGGGCTAGCGACCACCACAGCGCCTAAGCGCGTCCCGGCCATTGGCTTACCCGACCAGAAAATCAACATGAAGAGCGCAAAGGCCAACATCAAATTGAAGATCGGTCCAGCTGCAACGACAGCGAATCTTTTGTAGAGAGCTTGCGTGGAAAACGCGCGCGCGGCTTGATCCGCTGGAACGCCACGATAGGGGTCATCGCCCATCAATTTGACGTATCCGCCGAGTGGGATCATCGAGAGGGCATACTCAGTCTCGCCCCACTGCCGCTTGAGGATCTTTTTGCCAAAGCCCAAGGAGAAGACTTCTACCTTCACTCCGAAAAACTTGGCTACTAAGTAGTGACCCAATTCATGGAAAAAAATCAGACCACCCAACAAAACGACAACACCAATCACGGATGTGAGCACCTAGACCTCCAAGAACCAAGCCTAATCGATTGGCAGGGAACCAACAAGAATTCCCAAACGGCTTAACCGAAGAAAGACGATGCAGCTCGTCGAGCCGCGACATCTAATTCGACCGTTTGCCCCAAATTTTCCACTTTAGCGGGCCAGTTTTGACCCAGAACCTCTTCTACAATTTGGGGTATTTTCGGGAAGGAAATGCGTTTCTCGAGGAACGCGCAAACCGCAACTTCATTGGCGGCATTGAGCGCGATCAGGCTACCAGGGCCCTTCTCCAGCGCTTGACGCGCTAGTCGCAGGCAAGGAAACCGCGTTTCATCAGGCGGCATAAATTCTAATTTGGCCATCTGGTCTAAGCCCAATTTTGGAATCACTTTGGGCAGGCGTTCGGGATAAGCCAGAGTGTGACCAATTGCAGCGCGCATATCCGGCTTTCCCAATTGCGTGAGGCAGGTGCCATCTACCAGCCATACCGCTGCATGCACGATGCTCTGAGGATGGATCCAAACCTCAATTCGAGAGCCTGGGTAATCAAACAGAAAACTCGCTTCGACTAGCTCAAGCCCCTTGTTCATCAAGGTAGCAGAGTCGACGCTAATCTTTGGGCCCATGCTCCAATTCGGATGGCGAATGGCGATTTCGGGAGTGACGGCTTCCAACGCCAACTCGGGCCGGCGCAAGAGCGGGCCGCCGCTCGCGGTCAGAACAATGGTCTGCACCTGATCGCGCTTCACGCCTTCGAGCAACTGGAAAAGTCCGTTGTGTTCACTGTCCACGGGCAAAAGCTTGCAACCGCTGGCGGCGACTTCGGGCAAGAGCAGCGAGCCGGCAACAACGATGGATTCTTTATTGGCAAGGGCCAGCGACTTAGCCGAGCGCGCGGCCTCCAGAGTCGGCGCCAAGGCGGCAAAGCCGACAATCGCCATCACGCAAACATCCACCTGAAGCTTGGCCATCTGCACAAGCCCTTCCGGGCCACTGAGGTATTCCACCGCAGGGAAACGGGCCTCGAGTGCCGCGATATCTTGCGACTGCTGCACACAAACCACCTTGGGATGGAATTCTTCCATCTGCCGAAGCAAAAGCTCGATGTTGCGGCCAGCGGATAGGGCAACCACTTGGAAACTTCCTGGGAACGCGCGGACGATGTCGAGCGTTTGAGTACCTATGGAGCCCGTTGAGCCAAAAACGGAAATGTTTTTCATAGAGTTTTCTCCAAAAAAAACACGAGGAAGAAATAGTACAACGGTGCCGCTAAGGCCAAACCATCTACACGGTCTAAGATGCCGCCGTGGCCAGGCAGCGAACTGCCGGAGTCTTTGCAATGGCGACTGCGCTTAAACAGAGATTCCAACAAATCGCCCACCTGCGCCAACAAGCTCACCACCGGAATAAAGGTCAGCAACGTGATTTGAAAATGTGGGGTGACTTCGCCTGGGAAAATATAATGAATCCAAAGCCAAGCAATCGCCACAGCTCCAATCACCGCTCCAATCGCGCCTTCAACGGATTTGCGCGGGCTAATTTGGGCAGCCAAAGTATGCTTG
>JALHPX010000307.1 GCA_022842225.1 bacterium | reverse complement strand
AACGGAGTTCCAGCGCAAAAAAGTAATTGAGATGAAGAACGCTGCATACACGCAGCTGCGCGCGGGCGGAGATCCTTTTGCGCTGCAAAAGCTCGCGAAATAAACTACACGAAGACAAGCTGCCGATCCCTGAGGCGAAGATTCATTTCCTTTTGGAAATCTCGTCGGAGTTTCTTGCTTAGTTCTGTGACGTATTTGAGGTCTTTGGCTTTTTCTAGATCTTTTTCTAGGTGAATGGGTGGCAGGAAGTGGATCTGCCATTTGGCAGGCAGCGGAAAGAGATTCAGCGGTACCGGCACGATGATGCCGATCAACTGCTTCGCCCAGCGTATCTGCGACAAAGTGATGTGAGTCTCTTCGGCTCCAATCACGATAGCAGGAACAATCGGAACTCCCGTACTCAATGCCAGCCGCACAAACCCACGACGAAAAGGCCGCAACCTATAGCGGTATTTGGTGGGCTTGAAATTGCCTTCCTCGCCCTCTGGGAACAAAAGCAGCGGTTTTTTAGACTCTAGAAGCTTCAAACCATTTTCGAATTTTGCGGGAATGAGTCCCATTTTTTCGGCATGAACCGAAATCTCGGGCGAAAGAAACCACATTTTATGGGCGATGATTTGGGGAGGCCGGCGTTTGAGTTTTTTCAAATTGTGCACAATCATCAATGCGTCAAACCCCATAAAGCCGGAGTGATTAGCTATGACGATATAAGGTCCCTTCACGGGGACGTGGCGCACGCCAAAAACGCGTACGCGCAAATACCGTTTCATGATTTCGAGGAGAAATCCGGGGAGAACTTTGTAAGCTAACTCTTCGCGGGTCACACTTTGGGATGGATGATTGCGGTGGCGCCGTCAAGTATTAGCAGTAGGAGCGCTGGGCCTTAAGCGACTTTGGCCTGGACCACTCGTACCAGGCGTCTTCGCCGAAGCGCAATAAGCGCTTGGTAGAGGACGACGTCGGGAAGCTCGTTGTAGTCCAAGACTTTTTCAATATGCCCAAACTCCACAATGCTCGAGAGGGCTGAAAACAAATCGGGCTCTAAACGGGAGGAACCATTAATGACCGAAGGCTCCAGCTCCAACACCAGGCTTGTTGGGGGCACATTGGCGCGGATCTCGTTGAAATCGCGCAATAGCTTTTCGCCCTTCACGCAGATATCGCGCACCGGCATGCTAAT
Organism: bacterium; assembly: GCA_022842225.1. Taxonomy (GTDB): domain Bacteria; phylum Bdellovibrionota; class FAC87; order UBA2466; family UBA2466; genus JALHPX01. Next base: position 3,085 of record JALHPX010000307.1, on the reverse strand, counting down.
CGGATCATCCACGTTGACGTCGATAGCTTGCTGTCTTGCAAACTGAAACTGTACATCTGGCCATAAGAACATGCGGTAGATTGCCTTGAGCCCCTGAACCGCGCCACTGGTTGCATGCACGATTTTTCCCTGCAGAAACTGCACGGAGCCTTGCAACTCCTGGGATCGCGACACGATTTGCAGCAAACCCGTGCGCTCCAAATCGGAGACAGTAAGGAGTGCGTCGGCGAGGACGGCGCTTTGGTGCAGTGGGAGACGAGAATCGGCGCCATTCGCAGCCGCGGTCACGCCCACCAGCTCATTGGAGTGCGAGCTTTTTTCCAGCTTCGCAATGACGGTCTTCAGTTCGCCCAGGAGTTCGGTTTCCTGTTCTTCACCGCTTCGCTGCAGTACGGCCGTTTTCAAAGTGCGCAGAAGATGCTGCATCTGATCTTCAGAAGTTGCAGTGGCTTCCGCACGGCCCACCGTATCGGCCAAACGGCTATCTGCCGTTGAAATCCCTTCGAGCACCGCATAAACGCGAGCCGAAAGGGCAAAAGTGTAATCTTCTTTTGAAAAAGTTTTGCCAAACCAGATCACCAGACTGCGCGCACGCGAATCGCGAAGGGCACGAATATATTTTTGGCTGCCGAATCCGTTCTCGACCAAAACGACGGGAATACCACCGGTTCCCGCCATCTGCGCGTGAAGTGCCGCAATATCCGGGCAACGGACAATCGGATCGCCAATTGTCGATTCAAAACTCTGGACGATAGATTCCGCCCAAGTGGAAGTCTCACCAAGTGAGTAGATCAAATGCATGCGCAGACCTGCTTTTAAAGGGGATCGGTGCCAGAGAACAAAAGGGCACCGATCTTCAGTATAACAGCAAGCAGCTGAGGTAGCGGATGCGCTGCGTTTAACGCCGCTTGGTCATGCGCTCTTCTGCAAGTACGTCGGCAATTACAAACGTCGGCTGGCCCGATTGTTTAGATCGTTTGTAGATCTCGGTCATCGTGTCGTAGATGTGATCGGCCATTTGAAGAGCACGAGCCTCTTGGTAATTGCCTTCGTATTCGACGAATACATTAATGATTCCGCCAGAATTCGCCGCATAATCCGGCGCGTAAAGAATTCCCCGGCGGTGTAAACTCCAGCCGTCTTCGACTTCTTTGAGCTGATTATTAGCGCAACCGACAACCGCTTTGCATTTCAAACGCGGAATGGTCTCGGAGCTCAAGATAGCGCCGCGCGCGCACGGAGAGAAAACGTCGCAATCGACGTCATAGATTTCTTCCAAGCCAACAACCGTAGCACCCAACTCCCGTTTCGCTTTCTCTAGTGCTTTGGGATCGGTGTCCGTCACCCAAACTTTGCCGCCCGACTTTACGATTTCGGCCGCGACTGGATAACCGACATAGCCGATTCCCTGGAGCGCGACCTTGATACCAGCAAGCTTACGGGTGCCTTTGAGTTGCTCCCAAGTTGCTTCCAACGCGCGAATGGTTCCGCGAGCTGTGACCGGAGAAGGATCCCCGCCGGAACCTGGTTCGCCATCGATACCCAAAATATGCTTGGTGTGTTTCTTGACCAGTTTAAGATCTGCACTGCCGATATTCATGTCTTTGGCGCAGATGTAGCTACCCTCAAAGCAATTGACGAACTCTGCGAAATCTCGAAAAAGCTCGGGCGATTTGTCTTTAGGATCGGCAATGATGACGCTCTTGCCGCCCCCAAATCCAATTCCAGCGAGAGAGGATTTATAGCTCATGCCTCGCGACAGGCGCAGAACATCTTCCAAGGCCTCCGCGCGATTCTTGTAAGGCAGCAGCCGAATACCGCCGCAGGCCGGGCCCAAATTTGTATTATGAACTGAAATGATCGCTTTCATTCCAGACGATTCGTTTTCTCCGTACAGGACTTTTTCATATCCCGGCGCGGAAATAGATTCGATTTTTAGACGTGAACTAGCATTCATAGGCAACCCCATATAGCACCCCTAAGTTCATCCCACCGAGGTAAATAATTATCTGAATTCACTTGAACCCGCCACCCAAAACGCCAAGATATTCGGCCGGTTGCGTCAGACAAACCCTTTGACTCCTTTCACATGAAAAACTTACATAGGCATGGGTTAAGGGAAAGTATGAGCACCAAAAGATTTATCGCTATCGCCGGCAATATCGGCTCGGGCAAAACCACTCTCACACAGATGCTCTCGGAGCATTACCAGTGGGAGCCCCACTACGAAGTGGTTCAGGAGAATCCGTATCTCGCGGATTTCTACAAGGACATGCCCCGCTGGTCGTTGCAGTTGCAGGTTTACTTTCTCTCCAAAAGATTTCAGGCGCACCAAAAGATCACCAGCTCTCATAGCTCGGGAATTCAGGATCGCTCGATTTACGAAGATGCTCACATCTTTGCCAAGGCCCTGTGCAAATCAGGAATTATGGAGCGCAGAGACTACGAAAACTATTACGAACTCTATCAGACGATGACGCAGTTTCTGACTCCTCCCGATGTCGTCGTATACGTGCGCCGCAATTTGCATAGTTTAAAGGAGCGCATCGCGCTTCGTGGCAGGGAATACGAAAAGGGAATTTCCGACGACTACCTCAAACTGCTAAACGATTGTTACGACGATTGGATTCGCACCTACTCGCACGGTAAGACCTTAACGATTCACGCAGACGAACTCGATCCTAAGCACACCAAGGAACACTTCCAATATATCTGCGAGAAGATTGAGAACTCGTTGGAACAGCCAGACTTAACGTTCGTCTGCTAAATCCAAATCCATTCCAGGTGGGATTTCTTTTTTGGTGATGATGTCGGCGAGTGCAAAATGCTCGGGCAAACCAATCGATTTGCCGACTTGAGTGACATCGACAGGGTTTTTGAGATTGCAGTAAACTTTTTTGGCGGCCTCGATGCGCTTAAAGCTCGCTTCGATCTCGGCCTTCTCAATGCGTCCCGATTCGACGGCCTTGGCAATGGCTTCAATTTGAGGAATCGGTAGGCCGTTGTCTCCTCGATAGATCAACAAATCGCAGCCCGCCTTTATCGACATGACAGCCGCTTCATCGGCACCGTAATTATCCGCCAC
>JALHPX010000306.1 GCA_022842225.1 bacterium | reverse complement strand
GAAAAGTTTCGCGATCTCGAGCGCCGTGGCCTGATGATGTACGGGCAGATGACCGCCGGCAGCTGGATCTACATCGGCACCCAGGGAATCGTGCAAGGGACCTATGAGACCTTTGCGGAAGCAGGACGCCAGCATTTCGGCGGCAGCCTCGAAGGCAAATGGATTTTATCCGCCGGGTTAGGCGGAATGGGTGGCGCGCAACCTCTCGCGGCAACAATGGCAGGCGCTTGTTTCCTCGGCGTGGAAGTTGATCCGTGGCGCATTCAGCGGCGCATGGAAACTGGTTACTGCGACCGCATGGAAACGGATCTGGATAAAGCACTCGAGCAAATCAAAACCGCCTGCAAAAAGGGCGAAGCTATTTCCATTGGTCTGGTTGGAAACGCGGCCACTGTATTTGCTGAAATTTCTAGACGCGGCATCTTGCCCGATTTACTCACCGATCAAACTTCCGCGCATGATCCGCTCAATGGCTATGTCCCCGAGGGATTGAGTCTGGAGCAAGCCGCCGACTTGAGAAAATCCAATCCCAAGGAATACCTGGTAAAGGCCAATGCCTCGATCGCCAAGCACGTGCAAGCGATGCTGGAGATCCAGGCCAAGGGCGTTGCCACTTTTGATTACGGCAATAACATCCGCCAGGTGGCGCTTGAGAACGGCGTTGCCAATGCCTTTAAGATTCCCGGATTTGTACCGCAGTACATTCGCCCGCTTTTTTGCGAGGGAATGGGCCCTTTCCGTTGGGTGGCCTTAAGTGGCGACCCGCAAGATATTCACCGTACCGACGAGGCATTGCTCGAACTTTTCCCACATAAGGAATCGCTGGCGCGGTGGCTCAAGCTCGCAAAGACTCGCATTCAGTTCCAAGGGCTGCCCGCGCGCATTTGCTGGCTGGGGCACGGAGAGCGAGAAAAGGCCGGCCTGTTGTTCAATAAAATGGTCCGCGACGGCAAAGTAAGAGCGCCCATCGTCATTGGTCGGGATCACTTGGACTGTGGCAGCGTGGCTTCTCCCAACCGTGAAACCGAAGCCATGAAGGACGGCACCGATGCGGTCGCTGACTGGCCGATCTTAAATGCGATGATTAACTCGGTAAACGGCGCAAGCTGGGTAAGCGTGCACCACGGCGGCGGAGTCGGAATCGGGTATTCCATCCACGCGGGAATGGTGATTGTTGCCGACGGCACCGAAGCCGCCGACAAACGCCTCTCCCGAGTTTTGAATTCCGATCCCTCCATGGGAGTGATTCGGCACGCGGATGCTGGTTACGAAATAGCTCAGACCCATGCGCGGGAGCACGGCGTATCTATTCCGATGCTAAAATCATGAGCCGCGTTTACAAACATATTTCGCAGTTACTGACACTAGAAGGCGCTCGCAAAAAAAAGGGCCGCCACCCCTTAGAAAAAGATCTAGGCATCTGGGAAGATGCCTGCATTGTCGTCGATAAGGCACAGAAGGTGCTTTGGTTAGGCGCTACCTCGGCACTGCCGGAGACTTACCACCGCTTTCCGAGCCAATCGTGCGAAGGCGAAACCTGGTTTCCCGCTCCGGTCGAATGCCACACGCACTTAGTATTCGCGGGCTCTCGCGAAAAAGAATATGGCATGCGCTGCGCCGGACAAAGTTATCTGCAGATTGCTGAGAAGGGTGGCGGCATTCTATCGACGGTAAAGGCCACCAGAAAAGCCCTGCCCGAAGACCTGCTGCGTCTTGCGGTGAACCGCATTGAGTCTTTTGCCTCCAACGGCGTCTCCGCTGTTGAAATTAAATCCGGCTACGGCCTCACGCTGGAATCCGAAATTCGCATGCTGGAAGTCATTCGCGAAGCCCAGCGCCGCACCACTGTGCAACTCGTACCCACCTTCTTGCCCGCTCACGCAGTGCCGCCCGAGTTTAAAGGCAAAGACGACGACTACGTCGAAGAAATTTGCCACGTCTGGATTCCTGAAATCGCCGAGCGCCAGCTCGCGACGTTCTTCGACGCATTTGTGGAAAAGGGCTATTTCAATATCAAGCAAACCGAGAAAATGGTTCTCGCCGCCAAGGATGCTGGCCTGCGGGTGAAGCTGCACGTCGATCAATTCAACGCCTTTGGCGGAGCGGAACTGGCCGTCCGAATGGAAGCAGTAAGCGCGGACCACTTAGACGCCACTTCCGATGCAGCCGTCCAGGCTTTGGCAAAATCCGATACAGTGGCCGTACTGGCGCCAGCGGCCTCACTCTTTACAGGGACCTCTTACCCGCCGGCGCGCAAACTAATCGACGCTGGCGCTCGAGTCGCGCTCACGACCGACTTTAATCCGGGAACTTCGCCCACAACCAATCTAGGACTCGTCGCAACGATCGCGGCCAGCCAAATGAAAATGACATTGCCCGAAGCCCTGGTGGCACTCACTTACGGAGCGGCGGCAGCGGTCGGCCTAGAAGACGAATTTGGCTCGATCACGATCGGCAAGCGCCTGCGATGCGCTCGCATCCAAGCACCGCACTACGAAGCGTGGGCCTACGGCTTTGGCAGCGTTTCTCCCGAGCCACTTGGGAATCACTAAACTACTGGCCGAGCTTTTCGGTTTGGCGAATGCCTTCTTTTTCATCAAGGCGCAGAAAGCGCGACTTGTACTTCTGGGCAAGCGCCTGAAACTGGCGCGGGTGAGAGCGCACAAGCGGGATGGTGTAACTACCAAACACCACTTCCATCTCGTCTGGGGACTGAATCGTAATCCTCATCGGATAAGTCTTACCGTTGTGAGGGCAGAAGATTGCAGCTTCGCTGACATCTTTGAGAGTGTACTGACAGGGAACTTCTTTCCCGAGCAAATTAGCCACACCCACGAGCCCATAAGTTTGCCCCCGAATCTGGCCGCGGCCGATTTCCACAATCATGCCCACCCCACTATAAGGGGGCAAAGCGGGGCTCTTTTCCCACACACCCCTTAATCGCTCTTCAATGACTTCAATCAGGCGGTCACTGGTGGAGAGCCGCTGGGCGCTGGCCATGGCTTGATTCCAGGCATTCTGGTCGGCCTTCTTAAAAAGACTCCGAGACCATTTATTGAAGTCGGCAATTTCAATGCGTTCCTTTTGAGCTGATAAAACGACCGCGCGTTCTTCATCGAGATCCTGCGTCCGCTCTAGAACCAGGGTCGAGCCTGACCAAGAATAGTCGCGCGGGCCGTCCCAAACGGAGACGCCGGTCTTCACATTACGCAGCTCCATGGTGTGTTCGGAGACCTGCAGCACAAACTGGTTTTGGCTGGCGACCACATTGCCTTGGTCCTTAAAGAGCAACCAATCGCCTTTGATCTCCGGATGCGAAACCTTCTCCGAACCGCAGCCGAGCAGACTCAAGCAAAGCAAAAGAACGAAGATCGAGCCCGTTACAATTTGTACGACTTTATTCATTCGCCCCTGCAAATACCCGGGCTTGCCACCAACGGCAACCCCCGGAGGTTTTGGCGACCTCTGCAGTGGCTTTCTATTTCAGGGCTAACATCCGCTCCAGAGCAACGCGGGAGTAGTGCTTAGTCTCCGGAGAAACCGACACCGTTTCAAAAGTCTCTAAATTTTCAAGAGCATAGAGCAATCGGCCTAAGGTGATCTGGTACATGGTCAGACACAAAGAACGGTGCAATTTCTCGATTTTGCGGTCGGGATACTGCGCTGCCAGATTGCGAACCAAGTTCCATTCAGTCGCGATGAAGATTTCGTCCCCAGGGCTGGTCTCATTCTTCACATACTGACGAATAAACTCCGTGCTGCCCATGGCGTCGGCGAGTTTTGCCACCTCGTGAGGCACCTCCGGGTGCACGAGAAGCTTGGCTTTGGGGTTAAAGCGGCGAACATGCTCGACGTCTCTCACCGTGAACTTCTGATGGACCGGGCAATACCCTCTCCACAAAATCACTTTAGCGTCTCGGTAGTCTTCAGGGTCTTCGCCGCCGCCCGGTTTTTCGGGATCCCAAACCACAATCTGCTCGGGAGCGATGCCGTACTTAAGCGCGGTGTTTCGACCCAGGTGTTCGTCGGGCAAAAACAAAATCCGCTCGCCTTTGGCGAACGCCCAATCAAAAGTCCTGCTCGCATTGCTCGAAGTGCAAATGATGCCGCCTTCTTTACCGCAGAAGGACTTTATATCGGCGGTGCTGTTCATATAGGTGACCGGGACAATCGGCTGCTTGCCCTCGCTGCCCACTCCCACCGCTTCACTCAAACTCTTCCAGCTGCGCTGTACTTCCTCGATTGAGGCCATATCTGACAAAGAACATC
>JALHPX010000305.1 GCA_022842225.1 bacterium | reverse complement strand
TCGAATTGCGCAAAAAGATGCTGAAGAAGTTCTTCACCCGCGGTGGCGAGAAGAACCGCGTGCGTCTGCAAAAAGTACTGGCGTTGCGGGACGCCAATGCCAAGTTGCTCGGCTTTAAAAACCACGCTGAATTTAATCTCGAGCGCCGCATGGCCGAGAATCCGAAAGCCGTCGAAGATTTCCTCAAACAACTCAAAACGCGTCTAAAGCCCTTGGGTGAACGCAATCTTGCCGACCTGCTGGAAGCCAAGAAGGCCGATCTGGGCAAATCGGCTAAATCCGTGCAGCTGGAAGACTGGCGCTATTACGAGAATCAGCTTCGCAAGAACAAGTACAACGTCGATAACGAGAAGATCCGCGAGTATTTCCCTGCCGACCGCGTGATTGCGGGCATGTTTGAGATTTACCAAACTTTGCTGGGCGTCACTTTTATTGAAGATAAAAACGGCGAGCGCTGGGAGCCATCGGTTAAGCGCTACTCGGTAAAGGACGCTAGCGGCCAAATAGTGGCTTACTTCTTTATGGATCTCTTTCCGCGCGAAGGAAAGTATAACCACGCAGCTGCCTTTACTCTGCACAAAGGCTACGTCAATGCAGCTGGCCAGTACCACGCACCGGCTTCCGCCATCGTTTCGAACTTCAGTGCCCCCTCGGGCGATCGTCCATCGCTCTTGCAGCACGATGAAGTGGAAACTCTGTTTCACGAATTTGGGCACATCATGCACCAAGTGCTGACACGCGCGAAATACGGCACGCTGTCGGGGACCGCCGTGAAACGGGATTTCGTAGAAGCTCCGTCGCAAATGCTAGAGAGCTGGGCCTGGGAGAAAGAGCCGCTGATTAAAATGTCGGGGCACTACAAAACCGGCAAGCCTCTTCCCGACGAAGACATTAAGAAACTCGTTGCTGCGAAAAACCTCAACAATGGCATCAAGTATCTCCGCCAGTTAAGCTTCGCGTTGCTCGATATGACCTACCACACGCAGCCCAAGGTCAATACGACCGAGGTCTATAAAAAGCTGGCAAAGACGGTGATGCTGGTGCCGATTCCGGAAGGCACTATCCCCGAGGCAAGTTTCAGCCATCTGATGGGCGGCTACGACGCCGGCTACTACGGCTACCTGTGGTCGGAGGTGTTCGCAGCCGATATGTTCACGCGTTTTGAAAAAGCAGGGCTATTCGACAAGAAGGTCGGCGCGGACTACCGCAAGTGGATCTTGGAGCCTGGCGGCACGGTGAACCCCAAGGAGCTGATTTCGAGCTTCCTGGGACGTAAGCCGAATATGGACGCGTTTTTTAGAGATTTGGGAATTGATAAAGAGCTGGCGACAAGCGCCAACTAAATTCCAACGCATCGCTCCTCGAATACTTTTTGGCTTTGGTGCTAAGCTTCCTTTGGGGTGGACGTTCAATAATGGGATCAAGCACAGGCGATGACGGGGCCGTGACCCTAGCAGACTGGTTACGGATTCTTCATTCCTATTCAAGCGACAAACTCGCATCCGTTCGGGCCGATGAACTCTTTTCAGAGTTAGCAACGGCGCCGGAGGATTGGTATGCCCACTTACAGTTCTGCGAAGATGCCCACACCCGCAATCTCGTTGGCGGCTCCGAGAAATTCGAACTAGTCGCCATGGGTTGGTTGGGACACCAGAAAACCCCGATCCAAGATCACGCGGGCCAACGCTGCTGGATGTGGGTCGTGCACGGCACTCTCACTTTTCAGAGTTATCGACGAAATGGCTCAGAAATTCCCGTGCCGCTGGGCGAGCCACAAACTTTGGTGGCAGGTCAAAAACTCTACATCGATGATGAATGGGGATGGCACAAGATTGAGAACAAGGGCCACACCCCCGCAGTGAGTTTGCATCTTTACGCCCATCCCATATCTGCCTGCCAAGTATTCGACGAAAAAACTCACACAGTCGAAACCCGATTGCTTGAGACAATCTCTGTTCTAGCGCCGCCCAGCCTATAAACTCAGCCTGCAATTAGGAATAGGGAATCATCGAGCCCTGATCGTGGGCGATCTTAAGGGGTGCTGCGTGCAACTTTTGCGACTGCACTTTCTGGTAGAGCGATTCGTAGGCTGCGGCCATATGGTGATGGGTAAAGCGTTGCTCCACCCACTGCCGGCAGACTTCTTGCGGGATCTGCGCACAGGCACGGACTCCCGCAATGAGTTCGGCCTCTGACTTAGCCAGTACGCCAACGTGTTTATTCACTAGCTCCGGCAAAGATCCAAACGGCGTCGCAACCACCGGTGCCCCCAGGGCCAGCGCCTCTATCACCGCAATGCCAAATGGCTCATGCCACAGAACCGGAAAAATCAAGCCGCGCGCGCCTTGAAGAATCGCAAGCTTACTCAGCCCGCCCTGCATGCCCCGCCAACGGGTGCCGCGAAACCGAGGCAGACCTTTAATCCCGCCGCCAACGACATCCAGCGGAACCCCGGCTTTGCGCGCAATGCGAATGGCGCCGCGCACGTTTTTCACACGCCACGAAGCTTTGGCGAGAAAGATCCAGTATGGCTTATCGCGCGGTTGGAGAGGGTAATCCGCTAGGTCAATCCCGTTGTAGGCAAAGTATTTACCGCCGTGTCGCTCGGCATGATTCGCACTCACGAAAACAGTATTCGGATAGAAGACTTCTCCGGCCTTTGCATTTCCTTCGATTGTGACAAGGTAAGGGGCGTTGGGCTCTGCCGGTGGGGTAAAGAAAAAATGGTGCACATCGGCTTTTGGAAGGCGGGCAAACCAGTCGCCAGAAAAATCGGTTACGTGCAGAGCGCCGAACGGATTGCTACTGCCAGGGAGACCGCACAGGGTGACCGAGTGACCCCGCTCCGCTAGCCCCTTGGCTAGCCACCAAATAGCGCGCTCCGTACCCCCATAACCTTGGACGGGAAACACAGCGGGATGTGCGATGGCGATTTTCACGTCGTTAAAGTCGCAGTGAAACCGGCAAAGATCAAATTTTAAACAAGGCGTTCAAACCAACCATAAAGATATGGTTGGTTATCCCGGTTGGAGCGCCGGATGCGACCCCGTCGAAGGGATCGTCGGAGCCAGTCCCGGTGGAGAATTGGTATCTTGCTTCGATACCAGGAGAGAGATGTTCATACCGATCGTAGGAAATGCCGGTTCGGGCGTTGGTCATCAACATACCGCCTTTAAAAACGCTATAACCCGCTTCTAATCCACCATGCATTCGGAACACACCTAGGCGACGATCGCCAAATACTCCCGCCATTAAGCCGACGGTTTGTCTGGAAACCAAAGAATCAATCTGCTGATCGCCAAATCCGCGCAGGATGTTGTTATAAACGCGGATGCCAAATTCCAAATTGGTTCGCGCGCCGAAGGCCTGCGCTGGCAACGCGGGCGGTGAGTCTTTGCCGCGCGCGTACTCCGGATTTACTGGCAGAATCGGTGGGTGGGGCAAAGCACCCAACATGCGGTAGCGATAGTAAATCGACACGTGTGAGTAGAAAAAACCGTTCGGAGTAACAGTAAGGTTGGTCAGGATATTGGGGGAGGTCTCGACGAAGAACCCAAACGAGTTCTGCTCATCAAACGCGAGCCGGAGCGAAGCGTGCATGATGGGGAAATGCGATGCCGATACGGGCCCGGCCTTTAGCCAGGTGTAGTAGAACGCGCCAGATGGAAAGGCGTAGAACGTCTGCTTTTTTCGTTCCAATTGAACATACTCGGTGCCCGTTCCTTGCCGGGTGGTGACCACCTGCGAGGGCGAACTAACCGCTTTGCGTTCCGAGTTAATCAGAACAAGCCGCGTGTAATAGGTCTGCTGCGGGCGAATCGTGCCGCCATCGGGGAATACCCCGTCCCAATGCAATACCGGAGGCACTTTGCCCTGCAGCGCAAGTCGATAAGTCTGTTTGGTAGCGGGATTTGAAATTTCAAATGCCCAAAAGGAATAAGACAAATTCGCGGGAATAGAAGTACGGAAGAGAATATCTCTCACCGCATCGGAAGAGGGATTGAGCGTATAAACAGAGGACTGCCCGCCATCGTCGTTCACTAGGAATAGCTTGATGTCGGGATTTTCCTGCGCCGTTTCCGCAGTCGCGGAAACAGCAGCAAGCAAAAGAGTAACCACCGCGAGCATGCAGATGCTGCGACGTAGTAGAAGTTTTCTGAAAAACCGATGGATTGTAAGGAAGTGCAATTTGTTCGATGGTTTATATCAGTCTAATGAAGATATAGACCAGCGTCAAAAGCACCCCGTCACAGTCTGTTAGTCAGACTTACGACGTTTCGCGATC
>JALHPX010000304.1 GCA_022842225.1 bacterium | reverse complement strand
GCGGCTTGAAACGTTTGATCGACGATTGCTTTAGTTCCAAAGCCAAAGTCCGTAGAAAAAACTTCCACACAGCGGCCCACGATCATCCCATGAATAGCCACCGCCGTTTTCCAACGCTCACCTTTTTTGTCGAGAGGTTTACCAGGATTCAAAATAGCATCTAGCCTCTCCGCTCCCAGCTGCTTCATTTCGGTACTGATAGCGCGAAACTTCTTATCGAAACTGGCCATGTGCCACAGCAAAGTGATTGCAGATGCATGTTTGGGATGCGAGGCAAACCAGTGAAACGTGCCTTCCAAATAGGCACGCAGCTGCTCCTCCGGGCCAGAGGTATCCCTCAAATAATCGGCCACGATCGATTGTCCGGTGGCATAAACAAACTTCATGGATGCCGAAATAAGGTCGTCCCATTGGGGATAGTGGTAGGCCACGTGGGGGCGCTTCATATTGCACGCCTGCCCAACTGTTTCGTAATTCGTGCGGATCCAGCCGTACTTGGCCAAGCAATCAATCGTTGCTTCGACGATTTCGAGCTTTCGCAACTCGCCTTTTTTTAGCTCCGGCGGAGTTATCTGTCGGAAAAGACTACGATTTTTTAAAGTGGGCTTGGGCTTTGGCATCGGCAGGGTATAGCAAAAACGGCATCCAAGTCTCAATGGCTTTCGTAAACCTTCGAAAACCAACCTATTTCTTTAACAATGGTTAAAATTTAATTTACCATTGCACAGCGCGGCATTATACCCGCGTTAAGGTTTTTGGAGGAGATAGGCAATGAAGTGGATTTGTTCGGTTGCGATGGCGGTGTTTGCTCTGAGTTCGGGAATTGCCCAGGCGGAAATTAAGGTAACCCAGGAAGAGACTCAGCACTTTATGTCGGTAGTGAATGATCTCCAACCGCAGCTACTCGCCGCCTCGAGGGGACTCTCCCAGCCTCAGCGCGTGAAAGAGTTCCGTGATTTAGCAAAAATCCTGGAGCTCCACTCTCGAGTCATCGGAATTCTTAATCCAGAGGATTCCCGAACGGCAGCTGATTCGTTTGGCGGATACCTGTGGGCGGCAAATCCGTGGGTTAACCGCAATCTAGGAATCGCGAATCGCGGAGGCGGTGACGAACAACTCTTTGCACGAATGTTTTCGATTCTGGCCTCCCACACCGACGAGCAAATTTCCCAAAACAGCCACATAAGGGACTTTTTAGTTTCTGTCGCTCAAGGCATTGATGAGGCTTCGATTCTGGAAACAACTTTAACAACTCCCCCACAAGCAACTTTGACTAATGAAGAACTGGATCTAGCCGCATCACTTGCCTCACTGGGAGTAAATACTCTGCCAGATCAAATTCATCGCGCCTGGAACTCGGAGAGATTTCCGACATCGCTCATTCAGCGCCTCGACTATTTCACTTATTTCCTCCACCGGCTGACTCAGATGGAAGAAACGCGGCTGGCAGCGCTTGCAAAACAATCTGCGCTTGTGCGCCGAGCGGTGAAGGCCGTAAAACAAAATGAATTTAGAAGCGCCATCTATCGACGCTATGCCGAAACCCGAGTCGGCAACCAACCCCCCGCAGACCCCACCGGTCGTCAACAAGCTCAGGAAGACTTAGAAAAAGTCCGCCAAGTACTCAAGGCCACGCATGAAGAGCCAGTCGTAAGTCCATCGACTCCCGATCCGGCTTCAGCGAACGTCGAACCGATTAGAAATTTTGATCCAGCCAATTCAATCCACGTAGCCGTTCTCACATCCCAATTACTGGTAGAGTTACTAGGCCAGCTTCCTGACGCAGCCAGCTCTATCAAACTCACTCAGGACTATTCACACTTTGCGGCAACACATCCCGGGGTCGCCGAAGCACGCATGCTTTCCTATGCGCTTATTCACGCAGCAGTGCACCTTCATAAACATGGGCTGGAGCCATTCACCTCAGCAATCTATGCCTCCAATCGTTACTCCATGTCTGGATTGCACCAATCCATCTTGGTCGCTGGAACAAAAGATTTAGGCGAACAATCCGATTTTTCGCGTCTTGAGACTGCGTTGCGAAGTGCCGGCGCAAAGGACATCCCCAAGATCATTCAAGAGGCGAAGAAAATCGGAAGTTATGCGGACGGAGGATTCGTGCAGCTCTCCACAGATCCGCGCACCAAGTTAACGGAGGGCGATATCGAGCTCGCATTATTAGTAGCTGCAACGTACTTACGAGCGGTTCCGCAAGCGTTGCGGAGAGATCGAGAGACCCTGCTGCAATCTCCAGCGGCCGCGAGCAAGATTGCCCATTACACTTATATGCTTAGTAATTGCGTTGCCCTCATGGGGTACCACTCTGCTGCGCTGGAGAACTATCAGAAGCGGCTCCTATCCGAGCGAGCGGGCTACCCGTTTCTGCCCTTCAGCGCATCCTTTCCGCTTATGAGTATTGCCAAGAACGCGGAGCAAGTAGGTACAGATCTCTTTGGGGTCAGAACCCAGATCCTCGCTGTGGGAGGACAAATCAACCAACTCATTCGGATTACAAACACAGGAAGGCCGAGAACGCCCGCTGGGCAGCCGTGCGCGTGGGACATTGTCGATACAATGCTTGGCCTGCCGCCGGAACCGTGAGGCACCTTCCAACACCCACTACCTTTTCGGCCGAAAAGGAGATGGGCACCTTTTAGGGTTTTACTTTTCGGGGGCGCCGGCGTTGATCCAGTTGCCGATCATGGCTACTTCGTCTTTCGGCAAGCGGGGGCCGCCTTGGGGCATTTCGCCTTTGGAAGTTTTTTTGTAGATTCGGCTGTCTTTGAGGTTGTACTTAATCACAGCCCGACGATGGGCCATGGTGTCTTTATACGTCGACAGATCGAGGCCATGTTCCGGTTTATCACCGGAGTGGCAGCGCATACACTTGGGTTTGAAAATATTCATCCGGAGAGATTCGTAGGTAGCAGCGAGAGGAAGCCGATAGTCGTAGGCGTTTTTCAATTCCACGTCGGTGCTGCCGTCGCTGATTTTAACCGCCACCAATCCAGCATCTCTTTGCTTCGGCGCCGTGCAAGTGACTTTCTTGTCATTCACTACTTTTACATCGGTGCACGCCTCGGTGCCGAAGAAGACATCCTTCACGTTAGTGAGAAACTCCCCCTCTAATTCGACGGTATTTTTTCCCGAAGTGGGACCAAAGCGGGGCGTTACTACCTTTAACTCCATCGCAGCGGCTGGAGGAGCATCGGGCGCACCGGCAGTAATCCAATCGCGTACCAACTCCAATTCCTCGGCAGTGATGGGATCTCCACCCTTGGGCATCTCGCCCATTTCGAGCTTTTGATACAAAATGCTCTCGTCTGGTTTCTTTGGCTCAATCACGCCGCTTGCAATAACCTCAGAGTAAACACCGAGGTCTAAGCCCGCCGCTGCTCCTGGATTGCTATGGCAATCCAGACAATAGGTTTGAAAGACGCGGCTGCGGACATCGGCGTAGGTTTCCGCATGTGCAGCACCACCTAGAAGCAATGCCACCGCAAAAAGCAAATGCACCTTGAAACTCATTTAAACCCCTCCGCGCGTTACGCTGCGCATGATTTCAAACCCATACTTCTAGGCAATTGTACTGATTAGGGGAGATAAAGATGCACAAAAAAAATTCGATTCAATGGTTGTTGGTGGGTTTATTCGTCGTTAGCGCGCAGGGTGCGTATGCAAATACGAAACTTGCTGACGTGATGGGAAATATTTCAGACCAGCTGACAGAGCTCAATACGTTTTCAAAATTGGTTCCAAAGGATGCCAACGCTCGTGCATTTAACAAAGTGCAATCGCGCAGCCGCTTGGTGCAATTTTTGTTTGGTGTGATGGATGAGAAAAAAGGTTCCGTGGACGCTGCGGGCGCTTTAGTCGCTGCAGAACTCACCCCCGACAAGTTCGCCACCCTCTCCGGCAAAGAGCTAGAAGAGTTTATCGCCGAATATAGCAAGACGGTTAAAGACGTCGCTGCACCTTTCGGCAAAGTCGAAACCGAATTGGCGACTCAGGTTGCAGTTGTCGATCCCGCCGCTCGGGATTTCACCGCACTGAAGGCAAACTTGGCCGATATTTCGACGGCCATGCGCAACGCCCACAAAGTATTCCGCTAAACGTTTCTAGGCTGCTAAAGCCCGAAAACCTATTGCCGAGGCTACTCTCGGAAGCTACGACTGAAGAGGTTGATTCCAGGGGGTGGCGTTGGGTTTTTTCCAAGCAATCGGGGGGATGCTCTGCATATTTTTGCTGGCCCTGCCCTGCGCTCACGGCGAAACGGAAGAAGACCTC
>JALHPX010000303.1 GCA_022842225.1 bacterium | reverse complement strand
TTCGTCGTTATCTTTTTTCTCGAGCAGTTTATCGAGTTGGGCGGCGGCGGCTGTGTAGTCGCCGTTTTCAAAAGCAGTGCGCGAGCTGCGCACTTTGGAACCAAAGCCAGCGCAGCCCACCAAGAATAAAAGAGTCAGCGGAAAAACAAGATACAGCCGGTATTGCACTGGAAAGTTACATTCCGACAGAACGTTTTTTGTAGAACTTGCGCAGTTCTTTTTCATCCGTCCAATCGAGCAGACCCGATTCGATGTTCGTCAGATTGAAAGTCGCTTTGTAGTAGACGTATTTTTCTTTGCCGACTTCCTGCACGCGATCGGTGATCTCCCCGGTCAAAAAGTACTCAGCGCCGATTTGTTTGCCAATGCGGCGAGCACTCGACGGGTCAACGTACCCCGATTGGGTTTGGTAATCGACTTCTTCGGCGATCTCGGCACGGTTGGCTTTTTCGGTAAATTGAAACTTGCCGCTCTTAATCAGAGCTACACGCATCTTGTCGGTCATGCTTTTCATGTCGATATGCTCTTGGGAGCGATTCTTCACCAAGGTGACCATGACAACCGGGCGCTTTTTCATCTTCTGAACCAGTGCGCTATTGCCCAGCGATTCGGCCATAAAATCCGCGATTCGGCGCATGTCGGATTCGTTGAACTTGTCATCCAACAAGCGGTCTTCTGCGATATCATCGTAAGAACCTTTGGTGAATTGCTGGTTCGCGCAGCCCGTGAAAAACAGACTCACCAAACATCCTGTAAAAATCGTAACTCGGCGAAATGTAATTAGGTTTTTTGCAGCCATAGGGCCCCTTTCAAACTGGTTTTGAACGGGAGTCTATCTGTCCAAATCGCCCCGCGCAACATTCGGCAGAGACGACTCCGCGCGCCGGCGACAGCACAACGCACCGCGTTTGACTCCATGGGTCGGGTGCATTTGACAGCCTAAGCATCCAGGGGCCTAGGATAGGTCTTGGGTACGTTTTTGGGCACCGGGGGAAAAATGGGCAAAGGGAAACGGTTTCTGAGCTATCGGAATGCGCGCTCCGGGGCACGCGCCGCCTACCGCACGGGATGGGCCTTTGCGCGCGAAGCAGCGGCTTCCCTTCTTACCTATGAACTTTATCCATTAGGAATTCCTACCGGATCCATGCCGGTGCTCACGTTGCCGCGCTTGCGCCAATCAGCCACTCGCCCGCATGTGCCGATTCTTTTTATTCATGGCCTGTTGCACAACCCGTCCACCTTTGCCTGGCTCAAACAAAGACTGGCGAACGCGGGATTTAAGAACTTCTCGGATATGAACTTGGCGACCGTGACTTACTCCATTCCAGAATTGGCGCAACAAACGGCACAGGCAGTAGATGCATTGCTGGCCAAATATGACGTGCCCCATGTAGACATCATCGGCCACTCGATGGGTGGACTGGTCGGCCGCTATTACGTGCAAAAATTGGGTGGGGACGGCAAGGTCCGCAATCTCATTACGTTGGGAACACCGCACCAAGGCACGGCTCTTTCGCGCTACTTCCGTTTTTCGAATGTGAAGTGCTTAGACCCGGATAGCGATTTCCTCTCCGATCTTCAGAGCTGCCCTCTGCCGCAGCACACGCGCGTAGTGGCTGTGTCTGGGAACATGGATATCCTGATGTGGCCGAGAGACTGCGTGCGCTGGGAAGGCGTGCGCAATATTGCGCTCCCCGGTCTGGGCCACGCGGGCCTGCTTTTTTCCAGACGCGTGCTGCAAATCGTTCTGGCCCATCTGCACCCCGAGCTGTTGAACGAAGCGCAAGCGTCGACTGCCCCGTTAGCGGGTTAGCAATCGAACAGGAAACATTTTTTTAGGTTAGAACCGCTGGCCGGCTCCCGGTCATTGGGTTATCCTCGTGGCTGTGTCAGCGCCCCAGTACATCGCGGACAGTCTCCAGAAAAAAATTATCTTCTTCACCGGCAAAGGCGGAGTGGGCAAGACCTCGGTTGTTTGGGCAACCGCAAAAGCGCTCGCCCGCTGCGGGAAGAAAGTAGCGGTTGCCGCCTGGAGTGAATCCGATTTACCGCCTTCGGGATTCCCCGAGGGTGTGCACTATGTGCCTCTGCAAACCATGGCGTGCTTTAAAGAGTACGTCTTGCACGTCGTGCGTTTTGAGAAACTCTACGACACTGTTTTTGACAACAAAGTCCTGCGCACCTTTGTGCTGGCAGCGCCCGGCCTCTCCGATACGGTGATTGCGGGCAAGATCCTCACTCTCTACGAAAAACGCGTCTACGATATTTTGCTCGTCGACTTGCCCAGCAGCGGACACGCGCTGAGTTTTTTCCATTCGCCACTGGGAGTGAAACGCATTTTCTCCGTGGGCTTTGTCCATAAAGAAACGCATAAGATTTGCGAGCTCTTAGCTAGCCAAGACGTGCGGCTGGATCTTGTGGCGATTCCGGAAGAACTTCCTGTCGTCGAAAGTGTCGAACTCAAATCCAAGCTCGAGAAATTGCACCCCTTTCATTTTGGCTTCCTGCTTCTTAATCAGATGCTGCCGACTTTTGCTTCGCTCCGCGGCCTTTCGGGCGCGCCACTACTGAAGGAGTATTCGGACCAGTTAGACCGCCAAGAGCGCAATCAGCAGGTTGCGGAGAAATGCGGCCTACCGATCTTAAAACTGCCGCGCATCTTAGCCCCCAATGAGAACAGTCTGATTGAGGCATTGAGCCAGGATCTATCGGCGGTGACCGCATGAAGCCTTCCTTTGACAGCCGCATTTTACTCGTCGGTGGACCCGGCGGAGTGGGCAAAACAACACTCGCGGCGTCGCTGGGTGTCGCGTTGGCGGAGCAGGGATTTAAAACAGTCGTCCTCACAGTGGATCCGGCCCGCCGCCTGGCGCAGGCTTTGGGCTTTGAAAACTTTCCAAATGAAGTAAACCGCGTCCCGCTGGTCCAGGGCGGCGAACTCTTTGCCTCGATGCTTGATACCCAGCGCTATTTTGATCGCATCATTGAAAAATTTGCGAATACGCCGGACCAAAAAAAGAAGATTCTAGAAAATCCGATGTACCAGATCATGGTCGATAGCCTGGGCGGTTCACATGAATACGCCGCCATGGAAAGGCTCCTAGAAATCTCCCAAGATCCATCGTGGGACAAAATTGTCGTCGATACACCACCCACCGATAACGCCATGGACCTGATTGCGGCGCCCAAACGGCTAGCAGATTTCATGGACAATTCGGTCTTGAGTTGGTTTCAAAGCGGGGGCGCGTTGTATTTGCGCCTGTTCCGCGCGGGCACCCGCATTGCGATGAAAGCGCTCCAAGCCATCCTGGGATCTGATTTCTTGGATTCCCTGGGCAAGTTTTTGACTGACTTAGAAGGCATGCAAGCCGGCTTTCAAAACCGCCACCGCGAAGTCCTAGCCATGTTGCGCTCCAAGGATTGCAGTTTTTTTCTCACCACGTTTCCGAGCCAAGCCCGATGGGAAGACTCGGGCCGCTTACTCACCGCTCTTGCCGGTGAATCCATCCCCCTGCGGGGAGTTTTCCTCAATCGCGTAGAGCCGCAGCCCACAGCTCTAAACGGCGATGTCTCGCTCTCGTCGGAGCAACGCCAAGAAGTAGAAAAGCTCTTAGCTTTCCGTCGCCAAGAAGTGGAACACCAAAAGCCGTGGACGGAGAAGTTTGCCACCCTGCCCGCCGATTTCCTGGTGCAGATTCCGCGTCAAACCCAACCTGTTCATGACGTGGCGTCGCTTTCCGAATTGGGACGCATCCTGTTATCCTAATTCCCATGCAATCAAAATATTCCAGCGAACGTAAGTACCGCGGCCTCCCGGTTCAATTGAAGTACGCGATGTACCTCACACTCGTCTCCGCATTTACGGCGCTGGTGATGATCTTCGTCATGGCCTGGTTTATTCAACGCAACTACAACTTATTTATGGGCGATGAACTAGGAATCTCAGCCCAGGTTATCGAAGTGGTTCGTCATGAGCAGCGAGTTTTAGAAACCGCCCTCTTTGTGCTTTTTCTTTTCACGATCACAGTAACTTTTGCAGCGACGTTTCACGTTACTCGCAAACTTACGGGTCCCATGGTCGCACTCCAGCGGCAGCTTTGGTTGTACGCACAGGGAGATTGGAGTCGGGATTTTCGTTTGCGGCGGAATGATGAATTTAAAGAGTTAGAGCAGTTGCTCAATAAGCTGCGGCAGTCGCATTTGGAGCCGGGAGCCCGTAAAGAAGCCTAGATGCGAAGAAAGTTGCGCACCCCCTGGATGCGCAACCTCCGTCACAATCAATCCATTACTGGCCCATC
>JALHPX010000302.1 GCA_022842225.1 bacterium | reverse complement strand
ACTTCCGCGTGAAGGAATGGACCGAAAACCATTTTCCGGTTTTGTTCCATATCGCGACGCCGGGCGAATTGCGCTTCTTCACCAAAGGTTTGGGCAGAAGCCTCGTGCGATTAGCCGTGGCAATCGGCATGGCGGCTCCGCCGTTTGGCAACGCGCGCCCTAAAACGGGTGAGCAGCAAACCGTGTGGAGCCACTGGCAGAAAACTTTGCTGCGAGCCCGATTTGCCACAGCCTCTCCTTCCTCTCGTCACACTCAGGTCGCCTAAAACGTCTACTCGAAGTGGGCTAACCTCTTGTAATCACTAAATTGAATTGGCTAAAACACGCCTCCTTAGCGAGTCTCGCTTCATTGCAGGCGGGGGGGCTTTATGGTACGAGTAGCAACGCATGTCAGAAGGCTCAAATTTAGAAAAAAACACGCCCGATAACGCTACAAAGCCTGGTTCTAAGAACAAGCTTCGCTTTGATATGAGTAAATGGGTGAAACAGTCCACTCCACCAGGTGGCCGCGGCCCCGTTACTCCCGGTAAGAACGGTTTGTGGACGTGGGTACTCTTTGGCATCGCGGTCATCGCGCTGGTTTCGATTTACAGCACGCCTTCGGATTTCTCGGTAAAAGAAATCCCCATCAGCGAATTTAAAGATCGGGTGCGCTCGGGAGAATTAAAGCGAGTCATTATTTCCCCCAATATGGTGAAGGGCTTTACGGAAGACACTCCGGCAGCCACTACGCCCGGGCTGCGCCGCGGAGCGCCTGCTGCGACGTACTACACGTCGATTGTTCCACCGGAGCCTTTTGACGACGGCCGTCAGCTCACCCAGATCATGGAAGAGAAGCACGTTAAATACGAAGCTGAAAACATGGTCGTGAAGAATTTCTTCTGGCAATGGGTTTTGCCTTTTCTCGTTTTGATTGTGATCTGGAGATTGGTTTTCTCGCGCGCCTTCCGCATGGGACCCGGTGCCGGGATCATGAGCTTTGGTAAGAACCGCGCGAAGCTCGTTGTCGACGATTCCAAGAAGGTGACGTTTGCCGACGTCGCCGGTGTGGAAGAGGCGAAAGAAGAGCTGATGGAAATCATTGATTTCCTCAAGACTCCACAAAAGTTCCGCGCTATCGGCGGTAAAATCCCCAAAGGCATTTTGTTAGTAGGCCCCCCGGGTACGGGTAAAACTTTGATCGCTAAAGCGGTTGCAGGCGAAGCCGGTGTGCCCTTTTTCAGTCTTAGCGGTTCTGAGTTCGTGGAAATGTTCGTCGGCGTCGGCGCCGCCCGCGTCCGCGACTTGTTTTCACAAGCCGTAGAAAAGTCCCCCTGCATTATTTTTATCGACGAATTAGACGCTATTGGCAAAGTGCGTAGCTCAGTCTCGCCCATGGGCGGACATGATGAGCGCGAGCAAACACTCAATCAATTATTAGTCGAGATGGATGGCTTTGATACCCGCACAGGCGTGATCATCATGGCCGCCACCAACCGCCCCGAGACATTAGATCCTGCGCTCTTGAGAGCAGGCCGCTTCGATCGTCAGGTTTTAGTCGATCGTCCCGACATCCTCGGCCGCGCTGCGATTTTAAAAATCCATGCGCGCAATGTGAAAATGGCTGTGACGGTGGATCTCAACGTGGTTGCCGCTCGTACTCCTGGATTCGTCGGTGCGGATTTAGCTAACGTCGTGAACGAAGCGGCGCTACTCGCTGTGCGTAAAGGCAAATCCGAAGTCGGCATGACCGATTTTGATGAAGCCATTGATCGCGTGATTGCGGGTCTGCAAAAGAAAACGCGCCTGATTAACGAAAAAGAAAAACGCATTGTCGCGCACCATGAAATGGGCCACGCGCTGGCAACTTATTTCACCGAAGGCACGGATCCCGTTCACAAGATTTCGATTATTCCGCGTGGATTTGGCGCATTAGGATTTACGATGAATCTTCCCAAAGAAGATCGCTATCTGATGACCAAGCCAGAACTCTTGGGACGGATCGATATTTTGCTCGGCGGCCGCGTTGCGGAGGAAGTCATCTTCAACGAGATTTCCACCGGAGCGTCAGACGACTTAAACAAAGCCACCGACATCGCGAAGGCCATGGTCATGCAATATGGCATGAGCAGCTTTGGCCAGCGCACGTTTGCAGCCGATCGCTCTACGTTCTTACAGGGACCAGGCGGGCTATCGAATCCTCGCGATTATAGCGATGCAACAGCGGAGCGCATTGATAGCGAAATCCAGGGAATCTTGGATAGCGCCCATGACCGGGTGACCAAGCTTGTTACCACTAAACGCGGCTTGCTCGAGTACACTGCTGCCATCCTTTCTGAAAAAGAAGTGATTGAAGGCAAGGAGCTGGTCGACTTAATCCACGCTTTCGAAGAAGGCCGGGCTAAGCCGGTTTCAGAAGCGGTGCGCGAATTAAAAGAAGCGCTACTCAATCCGCCTCCCGTGGAGCCAGTGGCTGCTCCGGCGCCGGAAAAGCCAGCGGACCCTAATTGGGTGGGCGACGCGCCGACTCCCGTCCCTACGTGAGTAGAGACGACTTGAACCGGCGGCCAAAGGCCATTACAAGGCTGTAAGTATTTTTTTAAGCTAGATTTGAGAGGGAGACACAAATGGCACCAAAATCGGAAAAAAGTTTCGATAAGCGGACAATCGGTCGTTACATCACGAAAGGCCAAGTCAGCCAAAAAGACTACGATGCCTATCTAAAGGCGCTTCCAGATGAAGAAGCCAACGGGGAATGGGTAAAGTTAGATCTCGTGGATGCAGAGATCACCGATGACAGCATCGACGAAGATTCCACGGACGAAGAAAACGAGACCTACTAGTCTCTTCGGGCGGTTTAATGAAAAACGAAGGACTGCCAATTGTTGAGGAAAGTTTTCCTTTCCTCTTAGTTTCCCTTGGCGCCAGTCTCGCATTTTGGATTGGCGGTTTGTGGCAGGGCGCCATCATCGGCATTCTGCTTTCTCTCTACATCGCGTACTTCTTTCGCAACCCGGAGCGCTTGCCACCAGTGGGTAGTTCGGTGCTGGCCTCGCCTGCGGATGGGAAAGTCTGCTTTGTCGGGCAGGTCACAGAGCCTGATTTTATCCGCCAGCCGATGCTCAAAGTGAGCATCTTTATGAATCTCTTTGATGTCCACGTGAACCGCGTGCCTATCGACGGTACGATTCGCGACGTGCGCTACCACCGCGGCCGTTTCATGGCGGCTTCCGAAGATCGCGCGAGTGACGAAAACGAGCGCAACGCGCTTCTGATTGAAACCAACCAGGGCGAGAAAATTGTGCTGGTCCAAGTTTCAGGTTTGATTGCGAGACGCATTGTTTGTTACCTGGGCCTTGGTTCGTTTGTGCTCAAAGGGCAGCGGATGGGCCTCATTCGTTTTGGCTCCCGCTGCGACTTATTCTTGCCTCTGAATTCGGAAATCTTGGTCAAGGTAGGCGATCGCGTGCTCGGGGGAGAGAGCATTGTGGCGAAACTCGCTGAGGCCAAAGCATGAACCGATCCCGCAGACCTCCTTATATTTTAGTGCTTCCCAGTCTTTTCACGACTGGGAATTTGTTTTGTGGCTACTACGCCGTCCTCATGGGCGTGTCGGGTCGCTTGACCTACGCGGCCTACGCCATCTTCCTGGCAATGGTGTTTGATAGCTTGGACGGGCGCGTGGCTCGTATGACCAAGACCCAGAGCAAGTTTGGCGTCGAGTACGACTCTTTGGCTGACGTGGTGTCCTTTGCTTTTGCCCCGGCCATCATCTGCTACTCGTGGAGTTTGCAGGGGCTGGGCCGCTTGGGCTTTGGAGCCGCGTTCTTTTACTTAGCTTGCGGGGCACTGAGGCTCGCTCGCTTTAATACCGTCACTGATTCCATTCCGAAGAGCTACTTCATCGGTTTGCCATCGCCGGCCGCGGCAGCAGCCCTGGCTGCGGTTGTATTGGCCAGGCACGATTTAGGCATAGTCGAGCCACCCCAATGGTTGGTGGGCCTTGTGGTGGTGCTTGGCGTGCTCATGGTGAGCAATATCCGCTACCCTTCGTTCAAGGATTTTGACCTGCGCGAGCGCCGGCGCTACCCCCTCTTGGTTTTCTTGGTGGGAGCTCTGGTGTTTGTGATATGGGAACCCGAATTGGCGGCGGTGGCGCTGCTTGGGTATTACGTTTTCTGGGGCGTCCTAAGGGAGTCCTTAAGCGCGCTTCGTAGGCTAGTTTCTCGCCGACCCCGGCTAGGAAGAGCGGCGGGTCCCACGGCGGGTCCGTCTACGGGCAGTGCTACTGAGGCGCATCCAGAGTTGGAGGAATAATGAGTTTAGCGCATTTAGAATC
>JALHPX010000301.1 GCA_022842225.1 bacterium | reverse complement strand
ATCCAGCGTCTACGTCTGGGCTTGTATTAGAGGCGACATCTTCCACATAAAAATCGCCGCCGTCGGCGTTGACGGTGTTGAGATACGACGAGAACGAATTGGTTCCATCGGACAACCAAATGCGGAAACCCGGTGGCTCTGGCCGCGGGCGAATTCGTTGAAAAACAGTTCCGCTCAATGGCTCGCGCACTAGAACGAGTGCGTTTTTGCGATAGACTTGGAGTAACCCATTGGCGCTGCTTAGTTCGGGAAACAGATTTTCAGGTTTGATATCAAGTGCGGCTGCGTAGTTGGTTCCACCGTCCACACCGCCCTCGCCCGATTCCGGCTTCAGCGCCAGAATGGCGCCGCTCCGCACGAGGCGCGCCTGCTTCGAAACAACCGCCACCGCGTCTTTCGCGCAGGCGAAGGTGACGACATCGGAGAGGTTGGAGATGGGCTCCATCTCCATCGTGCCCTTGTGAAGCAGCAGGAACTGTCCAGCAGCTTCCATCGTCAGCACATAATTATTGCAAGCGACGGGGACGGTCTTGGGAAACTCAGGAACGGGTAATTTATCTTCGGCAACTGCCTTAAATCCGGAGAGTGGCTTGGTCCAGTTGAGCGCCGAGCCCACCGTCGTGAGCTTGCGACTGTATCCCTTGCTGACTAGATAGCCACTGGCCAGCGGGAAGAGCCCCGCCACATCTTTTTCTGCTACCACTCTCTCTACCAAGACACCTTCCGGGTTGAGCGAATAGAATTCCACTGGGAATCCGTGGAAAGAGAGAAAGCGGCTACGGTAACTTGTTGCGATCAAGAAACCAGTCGGTGTCGCCGATAAGAAGGCCGGATTCATTACCTTAGGGAGTCCCTCTTCCAACTTGCGTAGAGGCGCCACTCCGCTGACTTCCCAGAGGTAGAAACGGGCGTCGCCACTAGAAGCTTCTGGTGTCGGGGTACTTCGTTGCACAAAGAGGAGTTTGTCCTGTGACGAATGAGCAAAAAGGAATCGACGATCTGGCTGCCAATCGGCCGGCTTGCCTTCAATTTCTCGCAGCACACGCTTTTTCTTGTCGCTGTCTTCTAAAGGGAGAACAGCGTAGAAATAGCGACCCGACTTCATTTTCATCAGCAACCCGAGGTTCAGGCCTTTGCCGGCACTCGGAGCATCTTGCACCAGAGCCACCTGAGGCTGCGGGTCGACTGCGATGGTGTCGTCTTTTAGCTGGTCTTTTTTCTTATGGAGACTGAAGGTGAGCCACGCCATGCGATCACTCAGGGCGGATGCTAACGTGGATTCTTTAAGAGTTACCCAATTGCCGGATTCCAACAGTCGCAATTCGTCGACATTGTCTTTGCGATAAAAAACAAAAATGCGATTGCCGACGACCTGGAGCTTTTGCACACACTCAAAGTCGGCGACGCGTGCAACCGGGGCGGCTCCGTGCGCATCCGGCTTCGAGGCCACCTGGTAAATGCCGGCCGCTGGACAGTCCACACTAGTCTGCGTCTCTGCAGAAAAATACAGTTTACCGTCGAGAAGGACGGCCCCGTAAGGCCGAACGGGGAGATCTGAGACCAATGTTTCCCGTACCGGGTTTTCTGCGGCGCTCAACGTTGCCGCTAGGGCCAGACCACAGAAAGACAGCAAGCGCTGTATCCCAAGAGATTTCATTCTTCCTTCTCCTCAAGTTTTTCGCCCAGAAAGCGAGTCAAACGAACCAAATTGCTAGCAAGTAAAGTGGGGGCGGCGTTTGGGATCTGTGTTTCGCCGACGGCTAGCCCGGACGCGAACCATTGGCCTCTGTCTTTGATAAAAAGGGGGCCGCCTTGCATGCCCGACTCAAATGAGCAATCGGTGCTGCTCCAATCCCAACGGTGATCCCAAATCAGAGGATCCAACCCGTCTTTATCAAAGGGATCACTCACTGCCCGGTAGCGACAGTCTTCCGACACTTTGAGCACCGCTCCCGAAGAGCTAAAGCTAAATCCGGCAAAGACAATTTTCTTCTCTTCTAAGTCAGTGCCATTTTCCTCGACGATAGAATCGTTCAGAAGCGTTATTGGCGTGACAGCGTACTTCGCATCCAACTCTTCGGTTTTCCACAGAGCGTAACCACGCAATCGGTCTTCGGAGATCTTTTCAACGCACTTATGAGTAGGGGTGACATTGGAGAGATCAAAATCGGGAGTAATCTTCTTCTGGCCGGCAAATATCAGCGTCTCTTTAACGCAGCCATTGCTCTTGTTCTTCGCAAAGGGAGAGCTGGCAACAAGCAGTACATTTCTATCGACGAAGAATCCAGAATGATAGGTGCGGTGGCGTGCCGTTTCCTTGATGAGCACCAAGCCAATGCTTTGCCAAGGCAGTAGCGGAAG
Organism: bacterium; assembly: GCA_022842225.1. Classification (GTDB taxonomy): domain Bacteria; phylum Bdellovibrionota; class FAC87; order UBA2466; family UBA2466; genus JALHPX01. Next base: position 1,972 of record JALHPX010000301.1, on the reverse strand, counting down.
ACGCGCTTCGGCGTTAGCGTCAAACTCCGTGGCTGCTGCTAGTAGCCACTGGCAGTGCAACACGAGCGCAAAAAGGAGAAGGCGCTTTGTCACTTTGCCTGCTCCTTGGCTTGGACTACGTAAAGATCCACTTTGCCGTCGGCGAAATTGAATTCCCAGGTCTTGCCCTTGTTTTCGGGAACCTTGGCAAAAGTCGCCAGGCGATCCTTCACCATTTCATTCCATTCGCGAGAATCGACAAACGCTCGAGCTCCTTGAGAGAAAACTAATCGGCCACCCTGTCCCCAGGTGGTGTCGAGCAACCAGTTCTTGAACGCCTCGGTGTATTGCAGCTTACCGTCTTTTTTGACCTTCTCGATGCGACGCGCGAGCTCGCGATCGATCAGTTGTTTGTATTCCGCCTTGGTCCAGTGAACCAAGACTTCAACGACACCAATACGACCTAGGAGTTGATTGTCGATAATGCGACCAATGCGTCCGTATTCGGTCTTTATCACTTCGCCGAGTTTGCCAATCAGAACGTCTTTTTCTTTTTGGTCTTTAGGCTTTGGCCAAACCTCGCCTTTGCCATCCACAAAGAACTTCTTCACTTTCTTTAGGTCAGGCTTTTGAAAGGTGTAATCATCGGTAAAGTAGAGAGTGAATTGATCGACTAAGTCCGAGAGAGCCCGTTCTTCCTGGCCCGCATAGCCATCTTGATCCGACCCCTTGGCTCCGAAGTTGGCAGCGAGAAAAATTATGCCGCGCCAACGGAACGTGCTGTTGGTCGCACCCGCCGGCACCACGCCCTCATCCAAGATATTCATCATCACTTTGGATACGTTGGGGTGAAGCTTATCGAATTCGTCGAAGAAAAGGATGCCTTCGGGATTCTGCTTGGCCCAATCGTAGAGATATTCCTTCTCTGAATCCTTAAACCCACCCGGGGGTCCAAGCAGCTTCCAATCGGAACGTTCGGAGTTAAACTCATTCCCATTGATAATATTGAGCGGCCACTTAATGCCTTGCGCCGCGAGGGCTTTCTCCAGCTCCTTGGGAATAAAGGTCTTTCCTGTCCCCGAGGGGCCAGTCAGGAGAATAATTTTGAGGCCCTGCCGTTTTCGTTCAGCGGTTTCTGGATCCCGATCTTGCGCTGCCATCTGAGAAATTAATGAGCGAACGGCTTCCAAAGCGCGCGGATTGCCAATGACCTCGGTCATACCGGGGTAAAACACCGTGGGGTCGGAGAATTTTTGGAGCGTATCCCCTGCGAGCGAGGGCCGGCGGGACTGTGCGGAGACCCACTTGCGAATATCGTCGGCACTTACATCGGATTCTCCTTCGCTGGCTTTCTCCAATGCAATGGCTTCCATGCCCTCAATCTCCACCGTTGGATGTGCCTCTTCGGGCAGATGACGACGAGCTTGAAACTCGAGGGCGGCAAGCGCTTCGGGACTGAAATTGACTTTGTCCTTACGCGAAGCAATCGCCTTTGCACGGCCGGTGACTATGGCAAGGACTTCTGCGGGATTGGGCTCAGGAATATTGACGGTCTCAAAGACTCCCAAAAACTCCTCGTCTTTTTGCAAGCGCACCAGACCTTCGCGAGAGGTGGTGGCAAGGACCAGGACTTTTCCAGACGATAAATACGGCGCCATGGCGCCGGTAATTTTTTTGTCAACTGAGGACGCATCTCCACCAATGAGCGTGAGCTTTTCGGCGTTCTCAAACACGATAATGAGCTTCTGACCCGCCAGCTTCTCAAACCACTCGTTTACCTTGCGGGTTTCGCCGCCCACCAAACCATCTGGACCAAAGAGCGCAGGGTTAACTTTGTAAAGCGACCAGCCTTGTAAGGATTTTGCACTGCCGTCTGCAATGCGCTGGGCGAGGCGATTGATCAGCGCGGATTGATTGCCGTGGCCCACAATCAGCGACAGCCGCTTGGTGCCTTCTTCTGCCATCAGACGGCGTTCAATAGATCGGAAGAGCA
>JALHPX010000300.1 GCA_022842225.1 bacterium | reverse complement strand
GTTCATCAGCGTGGATTTGCCGGCGTTGGTGTATCCCACCAGGGCAACGCGAAGAAACTTATCGCGGTGCAGGCGCTGCACTGAGCGCTCGTGATCCTTGTGCTGCAGCTCGGACTTCAACTTCGAGATGCGCTCACGGATCAAACGTCTATCTAACTCGAGCTGCTTCTCTCCCACCCCACGCATCCCGATCCCGCCCTTTTGCCGCTCTAAGTGAGTCCATCGACGAGTCAGGTGGGTTTGCAGATATTGCAAAGTCGCCAACTCCACTTGGGTCTTGGCTTCCTTGGTGCGCGCGTGACGCGAGAAGATATCTAAAATCACGCCGGTCCGATCGACCACGCGGCAATTGATGTCTTTTTCTAAATTTTTTTGTTGGGAGCCACTGAGCTCCTGGTCGAATGCGACCAAGGTGACGCTTTGCTCTTTCACCATCGCCGCAATTTCGCGCGCCTTGCCGATGCCGATGAAGTGGCTGGCGTCGGGCTTTTTGCGTTTTTGAATAATCGTTTGGACGAGTTTCCCGCCCAAGGTTTCAATCAGACGCTGTAATTCCTGGAGCGATTCGCCGGTAGATTCGTCGGATTGATCGGGGAGCTGGACCGAGACAGCGACAACGCGCTCCTCCTTCTCCGAAAACTCCATTTCCCATTGCTTCTTCAAGATCTTCCTACCGCTTCGTCCGAGCCCACCACTACGCGATCCGGAAAGCCGGAAAACTTTTGGTGGCGAATTTCTTTCTCGACCGAACTTACCTCAGAAGCGTCTTTGCACAAGATGAGAATCTGCTTAGCTCCCAGACCTTTGCAGGTCTCGGCTAGGTTCTCTGTGTTGAGAGCCGAAGCGCAATCCAGTGCCACAAAAGGGGCCTGGAGTTTGCCAAAGGTAGGAATGAAAGTAGCGGACCGCGACGCGCGCTTGGAGGTCCACCAGCGGTGGATCTGCCCCTGCAGGTTCCAATCCAGCCACTGCAAAGAATGCGAGCTAAACGGCGCATCCGCCACCAGGCCGTCGCAACGTACCCAGATGAGATCAAAAGAATCCGCCACGATTTGCTGGGGATTGTCCGCGAAACTTTGCTTTACAGTGTGCATCTTGCTTGGAAAAGAGTTTACCCCAAGCCTGGACAACAGAAAAGCTAGGGTGCTTTATCTGGACGCGGATTGAGAGTTTTCAGCTTATCCAAGACGCCATTGATAAAAGCGGGGCTATTTTCGGTCCCATAGGAACGCGCTAGCTCCACCATCTCGTTGATTGTCACGGTGGAAGGAATATCGTCTCGGAAGAGCAGCTCGTAGGCTCCCAACCGAAGCACATTGCGGTCCACGGCGGTCATCCGCTCCGGGCGCCAGTGATTGGAAATGGCCCGAATCGAAGCGTCGATTTCGGCCTTCTTACTTGCGACTCCCCGCACCAAACTCTGAGCAAATTCGGAGACAGGTTTTTCACTTTGATGAAAGCAGACCTCAAACCGCGCAAGCGCGGTCTCAATGGAAAGCTCGGTGTCCCAGTCAAACTGGAACAGAATTTTTAACGCGTCTTCACGCGCCTGGCGACGGGGGGTCTTCATCTTAGCCAAGCTCGTTATAAAGAGGGTATTTGCGGCAGATTTCTTCCACCTGCCCGCGAACGGTTTTCTCAACTTGTTCGCCGCCCACTTTGAGTACTTGAGCGATTGCTTTGCCCATCCACTGCATGTCGCTTGCGACCAAGCCGCGAGTCGTGATGGCGGGAGTTCCCAAACGGACGCCCGACGTCACAAATGCGCTCTCTGTCTCAAACGGGACTGTGTTTTTGTTCACAGTAAGACCGACTCGATCTAAGCGCTCTTCGCCTTCTTTGCCGGTGATGCCGATGTTACGCAGATCAATTAAAAGTAAGTGATTGTCCGTACCGCCCGAGACGAGATTAAGACCTTCTCCCATTAGAGTTTCTGCCAACGCCTTTGCGTTGACGACAACCTGCCGTTGGTAGGCTTTAAAGGCGGGCGTCATCGCTTCGCCCAAGGCAACTGCCTTGGCCGCAATAACGTGCATCAGAGGTCCGCCCTGGATGCCCGGGAAGATGCGGCTGTTTACCGATTTCTGGAACTTTTCTTTGCACAAGATCAGGCCGCCGCGAGGGCCGCGCAGAGTCTTATGAGTGGTCGTTGTAACGAAATCCGCATGAGGAACTGGAGTCGGGTGCTCGCCCGCAGCAACCAGGCCCGCGATGTGCGCCATATCGACCATAAAAAGTGCGCCGACTTCTTTGGCTACTTCGGCAAAAGCTGCGAAATCAATGATACGAGAATACGCACTCGCGCCCGCGACAATCATCTTGGGGCGATGTTGCAAGGCCTGCTCACGCACATGATTCATGTCAATGCGGTGATCGTCTTTGCGAACGCCGTAGAATACCGGGCGAAAGAGTTTGCCCGAAAAATTGGCACTGTGCCCGTGAGTAAGGTGGCCGCCGTGAGAGAGATCCATTCCCAGGATCGTATCGCCTGGCTGCAACGACGTCAGATACACGGCCATATTGGCTTGAGAACCGGAATGCGCCTGCACGTTGGCATGATCGCTACCAAAGAGCTTCTTCGCCCGATCGATTGCAATCTCCTCCACTTTGTCGACGAATTCACAACCGCCATAATAACGTTTCCCTGGATAGCCTTCGGCGTACTTATTCGTCAGAACCGAACCTTGGGCTTCCATCACAGCCAAAGAAGTGAGGTTCTCGCTGGGGATCAATTCTAGAGACGTCTTTTGGCGGTGCAGCTCTTCTTGCATAGCCGCATAAATCGACGGGTCCTGGTTTTTTATTTTGTCTAAAGACATCAGCGCTTCTCCAATTTTGAAATCTTCTCAACCCGCAACCCGTGTCTTCCCTTTAAAAAACTAGCTCCCAGCCAAGCTTGCAATGCATCCCACGCCACCTGCTCACCGGTCAGGCGCTGGCCAAAACACAGCACATTAACGTCGTTATGCTCTCGGCACAGACGCGCGGAGCTGGCATCCCACGCCACGGTGGCCCGCACGTGGGGAATCTTATTAGCAGAGATGGCCATTCCAATGCCACTTCCACAAACTAAAACTCCCAAAGTAGTTGAAGAACCAGTAGCCGCACCCGCGCTCACCTGGTTGGCTACTTTGGCGGCAAAATCGGGGTAATCACAGGATTCTGTGGAGTGAGTCCCCACGTCGGTAACAGTAATCGCGTTGTCAGAGGCTTCCGCGAGTTTCTTCTTTAGAAACTCCTTTAGCTGCAAGCCTGCATGATCGGAACCAATAAAAAGAATCAAACGCGACATTTCAATGATCTACTTTCTCATCCAGATTGAGACGGGCTTTGAAGGAACGGCTCTTAGCCGTTGAACTTCTTAAAGACCAGACTTGCGTTCGTCCCACCGAAACCGAAGGAATTGCTAAGCGTCACTTCGATCTTCCGAGGTTGTGCCTCGTGGGGGATGTAGTTCAAGTCACATTCTGGACTTGGGTTTTCTAAATTGATTGTGGGAGGAACCACCTGATTTTGGATGGCCTGCACACAGTACATGGCTTCAACAGCACCCGCAGCACCCAGCAAATGGCCCGTCATGCTCTTGGTCGAACTCACCGCTATTTTTTTAGCGTAGTCACCGAATACTGTTTTAATGGCGAGTGTTTCTTGAATATCGCCGATGGGGGTCGATGTGCCGTGTGCGTTAACGTAATCGACTTGCTCTGCCCCAAGCTTCGCGTCTTTGAGCGAAAGGTTCATGCAACGAGCAGCACCCTCACCCTCAGGCGCTGGCTGCGTCAGATGGTACGCATCGGCATTTAAGCCGTACCCCACGACTTCAGCCAAAATAGTGGCGCCGCGCTTTTTTGCCCGTTCCAACTCTTCTAAAATTAAAACGGCCGAACCTTCACCCATGACAAAGCCATCACGGTCTTTATCAAACGGACGCGAGGCGCGAGTGGGGTCGTCATTGCGTTCAGACAATGCTCTCATGGAGCAAAACCCGCCTACTCCCAATTCGCAAACCGTCGATTCAGCGCCGCCAGCGAACATAACGTCCGCGTCACCGCGCTGAATGATTTTGTAACTTTCGCCAATGGAATGGGCACTGGAAGAGCAAGCAGTGGTCACACAAAGATTGGGGCCTTTCAGACCGTACTTCATCGACAACTGGCCGGCCGCCAAATTGCTAATCACCATCGGAATGAAAAATGGAGAAATACGACGAGGGCCGCGTTCTAGAAGTTCTTTGTGGTTGGCTTGAATTTCACTCAAGCCCCCCAAACCAACGCCGACGTTAGCGCCGACGCGTTCTGGATTCTCATTTGCCATATCCAGACCAGAAGCTTCGTAAGCTTCCTTGCCAGCGATCAGGCGAAACTGA
>JALHPX010000299.1 GCA_022842225.1 bacterium | reverse complement strand
CCAGGTGCTTCACCCGGAGCAAGTCCCGGTGCATCTCCAGGCGCCTCACCCGGAGCGAGTCCCGGCGCATCTCCAGGCGCTTCACCCGGAGCGAGTCCCGGTGCATCTCCAGGCGCTTCGCCCGGAGCTACTCCAGGCGCTTCACCCGGAGCTACGCCAGGAGCCGGTGGCCCAGGCCCCGGCGGTGGTGGCGGTTGCCCAATGGGGTATTCTTACTGCCCCGGTGCATTACCTGCCGGCCCAGTTCCAAATGGATTGAATGATTGTTGTAGCGACTCATCAGATTGCTATGCCAGTCAAAATTTGATCGGCACTATGGGTGGCACCCTCTGTTGCATTCGGGGAGTCCCTCCGTCGATTCCTTGCGATTCACCGCCCACTCCCGGCCAATACACTTGCTGCAACGGGAAATGTTGGGGAGATACGGGAGGCGCTTGCACCGATCCCCCGGGTTGCGTGCCTGAGCCGCCCGGTTGCTGCTCGCGTCCGCCATGCGTGCCTGGCACCGAGTGCCCAACTACTAACGTCTGTCGCTGTAACGCAACTCCAACTGGAGGGTCCAAATGCTGCCCGGCTGGCTTCGACTCCTGCACAGGAACAGTTGGCGGCAACTTTATAGTTGAGTGTTGTGCAAGCTACTACGACGGGGACTTTGGAAGTCCAAGTGACGTTGAGTACTGCCAGCATAAAGCAGACGGAACACCAGTCTGTTGCAGAGACCACGGGGTAATGTGCGGAGATGCTTGCTGCCCTCGGAATCGCGACTGCGCGGGAAATGCCGCTGTCGGAACGTGCTGCCGCGCTGCTGAATTTGCTTGCGGCACTCGATGTTGCGATGACGTTACCGAATACTGCAGAGACGCTGCGACAAACAAATGCTGTCTGAATACCGAAATGGCTTGCGGCGGCACTTTTTGCTGCGAGGCAGGCAAAACCTGCGTGGACCCTGCGCTAAACTTGTGTTGCGCAGCGAACGAGGATCATTGCGGTACGAGATGTTGTCCGGACGGACAATTCTGCGGCAGTTTCGCCGATAGCCAATGCTGCCCCGACGGAACAACAGGTTGCGGTACCGCGTGTTGCGCCGCCGGCCAGTTCTGTGCTGCCGCCGGCAGATGCTGTCCCAATGGCACGCAGCTCTGCGCAGATGGAACTTGCGCTGCTTCTTGCTACCCGTAAAAGAATTTAAAAATCAGTTACCTGTAGATCGCACGACAATATCGCGGCTCTCCAAAAGAGAATGATAAACAAAAGCGCGTCTCAGATAGGGCATGTACTGTATTGCCCGCTGCCAAAATGGCAGCAGTTTCGTCGAATGAAACACGGGATCCCCCTCCCAGAACTTTCTCACGTAAGGAAAGCGGCAATTATTCGACGGGTCGAGCGCTGCGTTTTCTAGACTCTGCATCAGCGGAGAAAAATCCCTCTCAAATAGGAACTTCGACTTTAAGAAGGGCGAGTATTGAGCCATCTCCCGCGTTCCGTCGATCATCGCCAAGCATCGCCCGACATTGTTCTTTGGGTTGGCGACTGTGCGAGCCACCAATTCCGGATTCGAATAGACGCCAAAGTATCCGGCAAAGGGCTGGATAGAACCGTTCTTCAGAATTTCGCCCCCATTCCTAACAGGGATCCAATCTTTTGCGCGGACTATTCCCAACTTTGTTCCGAAATCAAAAGCTTCCGCTTCCGAAACAAGCATTAGGCCCGCGACGACATAACCATTCACAGTTTCCGTCGATGCGATTAGCCGAGCCATCTGCCGCGACTCGGCGAGAGCAGCACGCAAAGAGCGCGTAGCAATTCCGTGCATAAGACGTAATCGCATGAATGCATAGATGTCGCTGAAAACCGGCTCAGCGATGTCCCCAAAAAAATAGCTGGGAGTAATGAAATTGCCCTTTAAGGCGGCTAATCGATTACGCACCAGCGGAGAGGAGGTCAAATCCCAATAATCAAATCCGGCAGCCTCCTTTAGCCAGGAGAAATCAATGCCCTTAAATGAAATTAGCTTGGATTTATCAAATGAAAGCGGAATGTTTGTTGCGATCAAGGGTACGCGACCTTTTACGTCACTATCTAAATAGCGCAGCTCACCAGCGGCGCTTGGCCACCGAACGCGCCGATTGAGAAAAGAGCTCGCATCTTTACCGAGGCGAGGTCGCCCAAAGACGTCTGTGCCGCCCAATTGTTTCTGCATATTTTCGTAGCGAGGAATTTTGCCTTCCAGGTGCTTTGTACCTGCTTCAAACTGCGCGCTCATGCGCGACGCGTAATGCGCCTGCAACCCCAGCCCTACAATCAGATAAAAGATGAGAATGCCGAAGAGGATCGAGAGTGTAAGTTTCATGCCCCTATTGTATCAACTAGGGACTGCTAATCCATTCATTGGCAACAATTCTTCGCACATAGGGAAGGGTTTGATACGACGATAACCTTAGTCCACCCCGCCACTCGGCCTGCCTAGATTCTTGTGTCTGCCAGTACTCCCGTACATATCGCAAACGACATCCATTGTTCGGATCCAATGCAATTTCCCTGAGCCGCCCGAGAGCATCATCAATATCACGTTCCATCGGCCATTTTTTAGAGAACAGCGGAACCAAGCGACTTAGTCGTGTCACGCCCTCCTGAATAGCCGCACAGCGTCCCACGGTGTTTTTGGGATTTTCCAGGGTAATGGCCAAAATCTCTGGGGGTGTATAAGCGCCGTACTGCGGTAAGGCGTTTACCATTCCGTTATTTAGCAAATCCAATCCCTCAGTAACTGGTGCCCAATCGCGTGCGGAGAGAATTTTTTTCTCCACCGCGAGTCTGTAAGCCTTTTCTTCTGCAACTAACATCGCGGCAGAGAGGATAAATCCATTGAGACTTTCTGTGGAATTGAGAAGCTTCGCTAACTGCCGCACCTCGGAAAGCGCCGACTTCATATTGCGTTGCTTCAAACCCTTCATCAACCGAAGTTGCCCAAACTGGAAGAGGTCCGCAAAAGCAGGGTAGGGAACTGCGCGAAAAAATTCGATCGCGTTGATATGCCGGACAAGCAGTCGGTTGTAGTGCAGCTTCTGAGAGGCTGAGTGGGAGAGATCCCAGTAGTCGTACTGCTTTAGCTTTGCCAGCCACGAAAGATCCAAGTCCTTAAAGTCCAACCTCTCGTAATCCTCGACCTTGATGGGCGCCATCATCAACTTCTGCCATTTTGGAGATACCTTTAGAGGGCCTTGAGGAGGGTGCTCCAAATATTCGGGCGAACTGCACTGCAAAGGCCAGCGAACAATCGGGTTTAGGAAGTCACCTGCGTCTTTCCCGTCTTTCGGGGGAACTTGATAAACATCTAAATTGGAAAAAAGCGTCTGGATGCGCACATACTCTGGCATCAAGGACCGCAGCCGTTGCTGCTTTCTTCTAAGTGCCGGCCCGTATAGGCCCACCGAAGGATGCTGCAACGTCACCAAGACGATAAACAACACTGCGACGACTCCCAGCAGCCCAATACCCAACTTTTTCCACGGAACTACGCGTAACCAATGCCATTTCATGGGGAAAGTCTGCCACTAATGGGTGCGGTTTTAAATCCAGATTTACTTCAAGGTCCGCGCCAACCTTGATTTTCTGATTGACTCCCTATCGACTGGCCCTTAGTGAAATTTGTATGTTCATACAAATTCAGGGGTGCTAGTAAATGAGATTCGTATATTGGTTTGCTTTGGTTTCGTCGGTTCTTTTGCTCAATCCCATCGCGTACGCGAAAACATGTCCATACAGAGTGAGCGAGAAGACCTTAGAACAGGCGTGCACCGAGAATCTCTCACGCTCGCGCGAGAGTAAGTACGATTGCCTCGCGGCAGGACGCGACGAATACATTGACTCCTGTGCACTTGGAATTTGTGCGAAGTACGACACCTCGCGGGCAAAGACCCAATGCGTGCAGGCAGCTCGTGGACGAATCTATTCTGACGACGATTTATCTGAGTGTGCGAAACGCTATTTTGATGAAGAGTCAGAAGGCTCGGACTGCCTTGCTGCTCGAGGCACCAGCCAAGCCCGATTCCAGCAGCTGGAACTGGCCAAAGAAAAGGGCTACCGCCAAGGAAGTGAAGACAGCAGTAAAACGCCGTCGAAGCTGGATCCAAAAATACCGCAAGATCGCGCTGACAAGGCTGGAAAAACCGTAGCGGAGCGCTATTTAAAAACTAAAGGCTATAACGACGGAGTTCAAAAAGGGCGAGACGCAAAGGATCCAATTGAAGCGGCTTCTTATGCGGAAGGTCAGGCAGAAGGCACTCAGTTAGCAGCCACCCAAGCCGCCAACTACGATCGGAATCAAGGGTTCAACGCAGCTCTCACCGAAATGGAGAACGGATCCGAAACTCCTCCCGAATCTAAGACTATCTCTTTGCAAGCGGACAAAACGGCTTCGCTCGAAGGGGCAGGCACGTTG
>JALHPX010000298.1 GCA_022842225.1 bacterium | reverse complement strand
ACTCCAACACGTTCCTAGTTAACGCTTTGTGCCGATCTTCTGGTATAAGCCCTCTCTTTAGGACCCTAGAAGAATGTCCCGCTATGTCCCATTCCAAAGCGTGCTTTTAACGATCGGGGCGGTCGTGTGCGTGTCGATCTCGGGGGTTGGAGAAGCAGCTTTTCTAGAGCACCCACCCGCCATCATCATCACCGACTCGAAACACTCCACCAAATGCAGTTGGGACATGCTCAATAGTTTTCCGCGCTCGACGATGAACGTCTTGGATCTGGAGCTGCGGCGAGATAATTCCCCGGATCATTTCTTATCCGGGTTCACGCATTTATTGAGTCCACTGGATGCTAAATACAATAGCTCGCAAATGGAGGGCTATTGGGTTCGTAATCATTCCAGATCGCAGACGGGCCGCGGGCATTTGCTACAGCTGAATTTTAGTACACCCCGCACGATCATCGAGGACATCGGCGGCACCGCTTACACCTCCGATGCCACCGGCGTTACAGTGTGGCACCACCACTTTGACCTGGGCAAAACCAATCCGCTCGCCCGTCGGGAATTGTCAGTCACAGCGCGCAGTCGATTACAGGAAGAAATAGTCATTCGCGAATTGATGTTTATTCACCAACAGCAGATGGCGCTGGGCAGAACCTCATTTAAATTGCAGTGGCACATCCCCGCAAACTCAATGCTTGGGAGTCAAGTCGCACAACGTACTGCTTTAGAACGACTTGGCTTTGCCTGGACAAAAGATGAGAAGCGCACTTCCTTTGCCGACCTGCCTTACGCGGTTTTTCAACGAGAGTTTAAAGTCGCTTCGGATTCGATGTTGGCGCATCACGATACGGCTCTGTGGAGCACCACCCGAGGTCCCGAGATTCGTCCTGTGGCTTTGCCGCTGGTTCCAGATTTCACTATTTCCTCGAACGACTCGGTTACCTTAGAGGACATCAAAGCGGGATTTCCCTCGCTGTACCTCGCCGAGACCGGCGAGAAGATGTCGTCGGCAAGCGGCGGAATTTTTCTTACCGCTCGTGTGCGCCCGACCGGTCGACTGGTGGGATTAGCTTACGGAAAAATCAATGGTCAGGTTTTTGAACTGCACGCGATGGTCGCTCACTTGGGAGAGCTGCTGATTGGCAACCCAGTGCGTGAAGCGCTTTTGGAAAAGCTGCACCAGACATTGTTTGAGAAGGGTGTGCGATTGATTGCGGTCAGACGGCAAGATCTGTCGACGCAAGCGTTTCTCAGAGTGCGCTCGCGCGCCCGCCTACTAGATACGGTCAATGCGAATGAATTAGTCGGCTTGGCTTTCGGCGAGCCCGCAATTTATTACGAACTCCCACCGGCGGGCTAATCATTGAGCCTTGATTCTTAATCCTTGCTGCTTACGGATAAAATCCGCGTAACAACATCGCGCGAGACAAGTGATCAAGCGAGACTACAAAGGCCGCTCTGCGCATGCCGATATTGCGTTGCGTGCTGCATTCATAAACGCGGTTAAACGCGCTCGTGATGATTTCCCAGAGCTTGTTGTTTACGTCTTTTTCGCTCCAGAAGAAATTCTGCAGGCCCTGAACCCACTCGAAATAACTCACGATCACGCCGCCGGCGTTGGCGAGAATATCCGGAATAATGAAAACGCCTTTTTCGTGGAGAATCTTGCTCGCCACTCGCGTCGTAGGTCCATTCGCGCCTTCTGCCAGAATCTTGCACTTGATTCTGTCGGCATTCTCTTCCGTGATTTGATTGCTAAGCGCCGCCGGAATCAGAACGTCGCAAGGCAGCTCAAGCAATTGTTCGTTAGTTACAAATTCTGCATTTGGGAAACCTTTGAGTACTTTATTCGTCTGAATCCACTGACGGAGCTCTTCGATATCGAGCCCCTTAGGATTATAAACGCCACCCGAGACGTCACTCACCGCAACGACTTTGCAGCCGATGCTGGCGATGATTTTTGCAGAGTAGAAACCGACGTTACCAAATCCTTGAATCGCAACGCTGGTGTTCTCGCCGAGCTCCATCCCCAAGCGCTTCGCGGCTTCAATCACGCAATACACAACTCCGCGGCCAGTCGCATCGACGCGGCCCAAGCTACCGCCGATTTCAATCGGCTTACCGGTAACCACTCCGGGAACAGCGTACCCAATATGCGAGCTATAGGTATCCATCAACCACGCCATGTTCTGCGCGTCGGTACCAACGTCGGGAGCCGGAATATCTTTATCTGGTCCGATGAACATATGGATCTCAGATGTATAACGTCGAGTCAGACTTTGCTTCTCGCGACGGGACATCTTGTCCGGATCACAAGCAACGCCGCCCTTCGCGCCACCGAGAGGCAGGCGCACGAGCGAGTTCTTCAAAGTCATGAGCATCGCGAGTGCCGCGACTTCAGCTAAATTCACTTCAGGGTGAAAACGGATACCGCCCTTACCGGGGCCGAGGGTCGTATTGTGGTGCACGCGGAACCCGTCGAAGGCTTGAATGCTACCATCGTCCATTCGCACCGGGATCGAGACGTACAACGCACGCCGAGGTTTCATCAATCGGCTATGGCAGTTGCGATCTAGATTGATCTCGCGAGCCGCCCCTTCCAAAATATCAAGTACGTTTCGATAAAGCGGATGATTGGACCAATCGACGATTACGCCTTCGTGTTCTTCTGGATGAATAATCTTACCGGCCACGGTGCTTACTCCTAGTTCAAAAAGCACCTAAAAATCTCGCCTTATTCCTCCGAGGTCAAAGGGAAAAAAGTGGCGCTCGCCATCCGGATGGCCGACCGCGTCAATCGGAGCCATCGTGGGTCCCTCTCCGCCGCTTCACCAGGCCTATTGGGAGTAGTGCCATCGCCCGCCACGCCTGGGGGGCTTAGAGTTTCTAGGAATTCTCCTCGCGCTCGCATCGCGGAAGGGAGGCCCTTTTGTCTTTATGAGTTGTTTGCCCGCGATGACGGCCGGTCGACGGCACTACTCCCAATAGGCCTGGTGAAGCAGGGGACAGGACGCACGAGGGCCCCGAGTGAAGTGGGCGGCTATTCGGAGGGCGAACGCCCTTTTTTTATTTGTCGTCGGTGGATGGAGGCGGGTTTTGGAGGGCTGCAGTTAAGTCGTCTGCGAGTGCCTCTTCAAGGGCCGCTTCCGGTTCGGGGGCTTTATTGGCAATTACTTCGCCTGGTTTTTTTTGGGAGTACTCTTTGTAGATGCGGCGAAGGCGGGCGCGGAAATACGCTTGGGAGCCCATTGTGTTGGCTAGGGCTTGGATGATTCTCAAAACGTCGATGGCGGGGAGTTCCGTCGCTTTGGGGCGGCGGATAGTCATCGTGCCTACTACGTCGGCGCCGTAGCGGACTGGGAACACCATGATGGAGCCAATGGAGATCGTTTGCACCGTGTTGCTAATCGACTGAGTCAGCGCGTTTTTTGAAACGTCGTCGATTAAGACGAAAACGTCGGAGTGCATGACGTGCAGGACTTCTGGGTACTTGTGTAAGGAGATCGGGAAATCGTGGAAGCTGGCGTCGTCGCTTGTTGCTAAGACAACTCCGGTAGCGCTTTCCTCATCGACAATCATTAACGACGTGCGGTTGGACTGCACTAGGTTAGCTATTTCCGTTAAAACTTTGAGGAAGCTTTGGTGCTCTTTGCCGAGCTGAGTGCGGCTTAAGAGTTCGTTGGCGCGCAACAGCAGGTCTAAAAACGGCCAGGCTTCTTTGCTGGCGCTGGTGTTCTCTAGGCCGTCAGCGGCGATCACCTTCTTCGGCGATAAGTGATAGAGGATTCGGTTGTAGAGGTTCTCAGGGTCGACCGGATCGGCGACAAAATCGTTGGCGCCGGCGCGCATCGTGTTTTGGATGTTGAGCTTCTGAACCTGCTTACTAATAACGATGATCTTGATGTCGGGATTTTTTGACGTCGATCGAACGTTGCGGATCAACTCAAAGGGGCCCGTGCCACCCAAGAGCAAATTGATGATACACGCGTCGTACCACTCCTCGCTGATGCGGGATTGGAAGCGTGAAGGATCCGTAACGGCGTCGGTGACCATGTCGTCGCCACGAAGCCATTGAATCAAAGACGAATATTTTACGACTGCAAAATCGGCAAACATGACTTTCTTGCCGGAGTGCAGTTTCCTTGCGGGCGCCTGGCTCTGTTGGACTGGGGCTGTATTGTCCATGGATAAGCCCTCTCTTACTTTTTTTAGAAACTTAAAAAACCGCTTTAAGCGTCTTTTTCGTGGATATCTTTGCCATCAAACCCAAGGATCTTGGGCTGAGCATTGTATTTAGTCAGAATATTTACAGGTCGCTGCCAAATCTTTTGGATGTTCTTAATCGTCTCAACGGCTTTATCGTACTCCAGGTCCACGCCCTCATGCTGGTGGGCCAAAAGTAGTTCACCGCGGTTCTCGTAATTCGCGTCTTCCACGCGGATGACGGG
>JALHPX010000297.1 GCA_022842225.1 bacterium | reverse complement strand
CATGTCGGCAGGCACCGGTTGGCAGATGGGCGCGCACTTGCGTTGGGATTTTCACAAAAACGAATTTTGGACATTCTACAGTTTAGGTGGATTTGGTTGGGACATCATTCCCAACGGCTTCACGAATCTCGTCGCGTTCCACCCACGTTTCGGTGGCGGCGTGCTCTGGGATCTTTTCCCGCAAATTAGTTTGCGCGGTGAGATCAGCCACGAGTTCATCGGCGTTGGCGCTGCCTTTATGTTTTAGAGAAGGGAATTGCTTCGGCCCGAGGTTTAGTCGGCCCGAAGCAATCATTTGAGGGGTGACTGAACTCCCTAAAAAATGACTCGGGCCGACGGGCGTATAAGCTCTAATCTGTTTCTCGCAACTGTGGTTGGTGCTCGTCCTTGAGCTAGCGAACCACCGCCTAAGAGACGTCGTGTCCCGATTCCCTAAGTCTAGGCCCCGTTCATGAAGCGATTGTGCCGCAATGATTGAGCTCGCTACCTCTGCAGTTTCCGTAATATTATTCAATACTTAAAAATTGACTTGAGGCGTTACGCTATTTTCATGTACGGTCGATTCTAGTTCTAGAAAGGTTTTGGGTGGGGTTGGTTAAATCTACTTTTTATTTTTCCTTACATTTGGCGCTGGTTCTGCTCGCCCACTCTGCCCCTGTATTTGCGATGGCCACTGGCGACAAAGACTGCCACCGACTCGTCCACCACCACGCACCTACTGAGATCAAGCGAGCTACTGGAGAGTACGTCATTGTGGTGGACCCCTTTCGGGAAGGCACCTTCACTGCCCCGGCATTAACCGCACGCGGTTATCGCCCAATCTACGTGAAGACCCACGAGGACAATCCGGTTGGCGTGGGATTCGACTCCAGTCCATTTATAAAGGGATTTTCTTTTGCAAAGTCAGGTCAAAAGTTCGGGAACTTGGAGCGGCTCGTGCAAGAGTTGAGATCGCTCGATGCGCCGATTGCGGCAGTCATTCCAGGAACCGAAACTTCGCCGGAGTTAACAGCCCACTTGGCAAAGGCGCTCGGCTTGCCTGGTAACGTAACGACGCTCAGTCATCTTTGGAGCGACAAGTACGATTTACAAGAACACCTTGCGAAGATTGGTATCGAAAGCCCCGAGACGTTTCTCGCCCGGAGCGCCGCGGAGGCGATTCATTGGGCCGAAGCTGTTTACGGAAAATGGCCGGTTGTTGTCAAACCGCGGGACGGGATGGGAAGCTTTGGAGTTTCGGTTTGTCACTCGGCGGAGGAAGTTAAACGAGCCTTTAGCTCTATCCTCGGCGAATACACCCCCCGTGGGACAAATGTGAGCAGCGTTCTGGTGCAAGAATTCATCGACACGCGCCCACCCGAAAAAGAGGATGGGGATAAAGCGGAGCTGCACATCGTAGAACTCGTGGGACATGCAGGCCGCTATAAGACGGCGTACATGGAAAAGTACCATCACCTCGACGCCAGCTCCGGACGCGTCTCGTGGGAATACGTCGACACTGTCGACCCAAATGCTAAAGGGTCGGACCTCCTAATTGAAACTGCGAAACGAGCGGCACTCCATGCAGGCGTTCACTACGGCGCTTCACACTGGGAGATTTATCTCATTCGCAAAAACGGCAAACTGTCCGTTAAATTCTTGGACTTGGGCGCTCGAATTGGTGGTGGCATGCATATGATGACCACTCTCGCGACAGAGCGCGATATCGTCGTCTCCAACGCAGATGCGTTTTTAAACAAAGAAGCTGCATTCCAGGCAATCCCAGACAAATTCGAACTAAAGAAACACGTCTGGCACGTGGGCCTCAACGTGATGACCGAAGGCAACACACGCAAATCCGAAGCAGACGTTATACGGGCGCTTTCGGGATTAAGTTCCTTCCAGCTGTACAAACCTTTTGGACCGGATGGAGCGAAGTTGGAAGTCACTAAAGATCTCCTCAGCATGTCCGGCTGGATCTATCTGGCAAACGAAGATTTAGAGCAGCTCAAACGGGATTACCTTTTCTTGCGCTACAAGGAGCACCTGGGAGCATTTTACTCTGGGTCTGAAGACTTTACCCAAAACCCTGCCCCGCAGCAGCAACCGGGCAACGTAAATTTAATAGCTCAATAAAAAACCGCCCCCACGAAAGCTTCGTGGAAGGCGGCTCATCACATTACCCCTAGAAATTGTGAATCAATGACTGCTCACTCTATTAAGAGCGACGCAGATTGATGATCTCTTCCAACATATCGTTGGCAGTGGAGATCGACTTGGCGCTCGCTTGGAATCCACGCTGCGCTTTGATCATTTCCACGAACTCATTGGCGAGATCGATGTTCGAAGCTTCTAATGCACGAGTGGCAATAGCGCCGCGACCGTTCGTCTTAGCTTTGCCGATTTCGGCTTGGCCGCTTCCGGGAGTTTCTAAGAACATGTTTTCACCTGTCTTAGTGAGACGCTCTGGCGCATCGAAACGCGCAACTGCCAGCTGTCCCAACACTCGGTTTTCACCGTTGGAGTAAACGCCGGTAATCATACCGTCGCCATCTACAATGGTGTCTGCCAAGTGACCGGCAGTGAAGCCGTCTTGAATGTTACGGAACACACCATTGGTAGCACCGTACATCGTGGTGCCCTTTTGGCCCGTACCGAGGTCGTTGATTGGATCGCCGAAATCAAAGATCATCGCTTGCTCCGGAACCGCGCCACCAGCGAACGAAGTATTGAGAGTTTCCTGAGTGCTACCTTGCAAACGGCCTAGCTGATCGAAATCCAGCGTGCCTCTTGCAACCGCTGCAGGAGTTCCCTTCGTACCGTTCACAACGTCGCTACCATCTGTCATCGCGTACCATTCCCACTGATTCTCGGCGATGCGGTTGAAGTACATGCTGACAGGGTGCGCGTTACCGACGGAATCAAACACCTGAGTCGCAGTCGTGTAGTGCGCAGAATCTTCGGGACGCTCTAAATTGAGCGGGGCACCGACGGCCATCCGAGCATCTAAGTTGGCGTGTAAGGTGACCTTGTTCGTGGGCTTGGCGGGAATCGCAGTATACGAGAGACGGATATCTCCCATTTTACCGCTCATCTTGCCTTCGGGGGTCGCTTGATAAGCTTGCACACGGGCGCCACCGAATGTCGTCATCCAACCGTCTTTGTCGAATCGAAAAGATCCATCGCGAGTAAACGTCGTCCCGCGATCGCTTTTCAATACGAACATACCTTGGCCGTTGATCGCCATGTCCGTTGCGCGGTTCGTGCGCGTGATCGAGCCTTGAGTGAACAAGCTAGTGATAGCTGCTACTCGAGAGCCACTTCCGATTTGGTTGCCGCCAGCTGAATTGAGTTTGTCTTCCATCAGGATCGCGTTGAACTCCGCGCGAGATCCTTTGAAAGCGGTGGTATTCGCGTTAACGATGTTGTCAGAGATAACCGACAACATTTCGCCATTGGCCTCTAGGCCGGAAATGGCGGTGGACATGGTGGATACAACACCCATGATAGCCTCCGAGATTAGGTTATGGTTTTCCCCCACCGGCGGGTGAGAGATTTTTCCCCTAAGCTTCTGTGGAGGGCCACAGGCCAGCTTTTTTAGGGAAAACTTTTACTTAAACTTTTTTAGACAAGAACAGCGCTATCGATATTCGTGAACACGCGTTCTTTGAGATTGTTGCTTTCCATCGCTGTGATGACGGTTCGCGATGGGACGTTAGCGATAATCGCCACATCACCCGCTAGGATCAAAGCTTCACGACTGCCCTTGGCTTCCGCAGAGTCCATACCCTGCTTCACTCGCTGCTCGAGTTCGGGTCCCCACGGAATTTCGCGAGACCGGATGCGAGTAGCAGCGTGATTACTTAATTTGAAGCCACGCTCTACATCTTGAGCATCGGAAACCTGATGTTGTAGCAGCGCTGCGAATTCGCCGGACTTTACCGCCTCACCCTTTTTAGGAATGACCGGCTTATCCGCTCCGATTTTATCGAGAGGATTGGCGCCTATCTGGCCCATCCCTCTGTACATTTCAGAGATCTTCATCGCTACCTCCTTCCGCCTACATCCGTGAGGATGAAGGGTTCACTGTGCCAGGGGGCCATCACGCCACCCTCTGCACTATCACCCGCAGGCATTTGGTTTCTTGCGGAGTCAGATTGCTCTGATCCACCCTCTGCCTGGCGCACTGGAATCGATTGCCGCATCATCGGTGGCAGCTCGCCCATCTGCCCTGAAGTAGGTGCAGCAGGTTTTGCTTGTCCTGGATTCGTACCGACGTTTCGGATCTTGTCGATATTGATACGTGCCTTACCAGTTGCCGTTTTGACGACGAGAACGGGATCACTGCCTTCCAATTCGACTCCAACCACTTCCCCCTGAACAGAAGGATCCATTTCCTTGGCTTTGCCATCGGTGCCGACAGCGCTGACGCGAAACGTATATTTCCCTTCGGGTACCTGCATTCCATCGCCGGTTTTACCATCCCAAACG
>JALHPX010000296.1 GCA_022842225.1 bacterium | reverse complement strand
AAAAATCGGTTCGGATTCGGCGCGTAGTTTGGCGGGGGCTTCGTTCCGATTGCGATGGTTGGGGTTAGAAAAAGTAGTAGGCCGCCTGTTGGAGGAGTTTCATGCAAGGGCGGAGGATGCCGATGCGGTAGAGCGGGACTCGTTCTAGGAGTTCGGGTTTTTCGTTGTCGTGGAATGGGGAGAGTTCGTAGTCGGCGTAGGCTTCGATGAGGTGGCCTTTGGGTGTGACGCTTAAATGGAGTTTTTTTGCGTAGCCTGGTTGGCCTGTGATTTCTTGGCGGTAGCCCAATAAAATGTCGGTCAGCACGAGGCGATCGTTTAGAGAGTATTTTATTTTCCGAAAACCGTAGACGTGGCTTCTGGAGACTCCTGGCCTGCGGGTTAGTTCCTTTAACGTGATATCGAGCGCGCGGGTGCCTGCAGCTGCGACTGCGATTCCGCCTGGGCCCAGTGCCGCTGTTGCGAGGGCGGCGGAGGCGTAGAAAGTGGGGACTAAGTAGGCGCCTCTGAGGAGAGGGGAATGGAAGTCAGCCGAGAGGTACGTTTGGTGTTGGGAGCAGACTTCGTTGAAGCGGGCGTCTTCGCAGAGGATGGAGAGCGTGAGCGCAATGCTATGAGTGGTGACGGAAACAAGAGACGACTCGTTTTCGCGGACATCGGATTCAACGAGGATGTGGGGGTTCTTGGACGCGCTGGCATTTGCGCTGGCGCAACAAAGCAGGAAAAGGCTAAATGCAACTCCCCTAACCAAAGATTAAAAACCTCCAAGCGGCGGTAATTCTCATCAATGGAGGGGGATTGGCAAGCGTCTATCGACGCAGCGATAGCTTCGCTATGAGAGAGCGACTGAGTTGTCGCCGGTGGGCCGGGGGCACGGAATCGGCGCGGTAGAGGAGGCCCTCCAGAGTTTCGACGACCTCCTGAGTTACGTCTCCTGGCCAGACTGCCGACGCACGATTAGCGAAGGCTCGGAAGGATTCTCCCGGCAGACGGGGCGAAATGCCGCGTCGTTTGCTTTGGCGCTCGAAGTAATTCCAGAATTTTGGCAACGCTAATCGTTTAGAGCGCTTGCGGACGGTGAGAGAATATAAGCCACCAAAGCTGAAGATGGCGAGAAACATGAAGGCCACGGCCCGCCAGGGAAACTTGCGCGACTTATTGTCGGAAGTGATTTTGAGATCGGCAAAGACAGAGCGCTGTGTATCTAAGTTGTAATCGACGAAATAGCGTTCAAATCGAAACCGAAACGCGGAATAGAGCTGCGTTAATTTTTCCCACGCGGGGTTTGTCGTCACGAGCGGAATAAAGGGCGTGGGGTCCAATGGAATCCAACCCACTCCCTCAACGTGCATCTCGGTCCAGGCGTGCGCCTCCGATTCTCGCACTTCTAAGACGCCCGAGACCGGATTAAAAGCACCGCCGCGGTAACCCAGCACAATCCGTGCGGGGATTCCCGCTGCTCGTAGAGCTAGCACTCCGGCCGTCGCAAAATACTCGCAGTGCCCGTAGCGGGTTTTGGAGAGAAACGCCTCTAGATCAGTAGTTCCCGTCGACTCTCCTTGGTAGCCCGCGCGGAAACCCGACTGAAAATAGCTAGCCAAGCGGCGGGCGACTTCCAAGTACGAGCTGCCCTTGGCGGGCAAAGACTCCCGAGTGAAGGCCTTAAACCAGCCCGTCCTTGCCACTGTTTCAGGAACTTGGAGATAGGAGCCCCAATCGCCATCGTGAGCTACTGGCTTGGCTAATGCGTCCGCTGCTGATTCCAGTGGCGAGAAACCAACGTTATACGCATACCGAATGGAATGCGCTTGGCTACGCTCAAGGTTCTGTAAGCCATCGACACGAAGCTGGCCTTGAAGAAATCGCGGTAAGGTGACTTCTCGCAAAACGCCGGGATAGAGAATGGCGCGAGTCGAATGCGTCTCACGGTAGATTCGCAAGGGGATCACGCGATCCACATAGGCACTGGTTTGGCGCACGGACTTTGAAGAAATGTAATTGCGGTAGTGCAACTTAGAATTCGACCAAGTTTTACCATCGAAACGATCGAGCACATTGGCACGGAAATAGAGACCCGGCCCATTAATTGCGAGCCAGTTCTTATCGGGTGTCTCGACGATAAAAGCCGTCTTGGACGACATCTGAATATTCACTGCGCCTAGTTCAATTTTACCTGTGTAACCCGATTCAGAATCTTTGCCGCGTAGTGCAAATGGGTTTTGCCACTGAAAAGATCGAGGAAAGACAAAGAAGACCAACGCTCCAACGGCAAGTCCTGCAAAGATGCTGCTCGTGAGCGATATAAAGTAAGACCGGGGCAGCCGCTCGTCCGCACCGGCGCCTCTTGTTAAGTGAAAGCGCAAATGCGAGGCGTTTAGCCACACCAGGAGCAGGGGTGCTAAACCCAGAAAGACAATAAAACTCAGGAAATTTTCCGTTGCGATAAAGGCGACTAGCGAGAGAATGCCCAGAACCGTGAAGTAGCTCCAATGCTGCTTTTCCTCCAATGCCTGACGAGAAAATAGCGGAAGAATGCCCAAGAGAAACCAAACCAAGATCGTAATGATATCTTTGGAATCGCGGTAGCTGATAAAACCGAGAATGCAGAATGCTAAGACCGTCAGCCAGAAAAGAATCTTGGGTGGTTTTGCAATCGAACGACGCCAATCCAATTGAGTGACAAATGCCCAACCACACAACAGTGCCGCCCAAAGGGCAGCCTCTGCCGGCACTGCTTCACTCGATACGACCAACATCACTGCCAATGCGGAGCAAGTGCAGGTGGAGATAAAATGGAAAGTAGAGACTTTCATCCCTGCTCCCACTTGTGCACCGTGGCACCCATGCGCAGGGTTACAAACTCACCTCGCCCCAGAACGTGGCACGGTTGGGAACTGAGAAAAGCGGCGTAGTCTTTGCCAAAGTGCGGAAAAGCCGCCAAGGCCTGCGCGTGATCGTCGGCAAACTGCCCTGTAGTCAGCATCAGATGAAAAGGCTTATTCTCCCGTTTACAAAACTCGATGGCTGTTTGCACGCGAGCCAGAAATCGCTCATGCGCCTCGGCATTCGTCATAGCCGTTAAATCACTCCACTGCGGGCAAATCAAAATGCCGAACTGCGGGCTGTGTTCTTGGAAGACTTTAAGGATCCAGCTCTGCGGATCCGCAAGTGTGCTCTTTTTCCAATCCACATTGCGATGTGAATCCGACGGATAGACGGGGCGGTGGGAGAAAAACTCACTGGACGGCACCGACAACAACGCGCGTGCATGGACTTCGTCGTTCAGTACATGGAGTAGCTCTAGATCGAGCGGCGGCAGTATAAGCACATTGGCATGAATGGAATCTACTTTGTACTTCCGCACCAAATTAAATGGGAACAACGTGGCCTGAGTGAGAAAGACTTCCTTCCAGGCACCGCGCTTTAACCCATGCGAACGCGCGGGAACAGATACCGCTGATTGTGGCCCTACTCGCAGAACGTTGCCGTAGAACTCCATCGGCCAGGCCTTGGGAATCAAGCGGTACTTGGGTTTTCTCCGATCGATAAAAATCTCCACGCCGTAGAGCGTATTTCGGGGATGCGAGTTGTGCACATGCACGGGAATCGAGAACGGCGTGCCGGCCGAGACTTGAACCGACTCCACCGCGCGCACGCGGCAATGGCGCATGACTTTCTCAGAGAGGATTCCCGAGACAACCAAGGCGCTAAGTCCCAACCCTAAGGTAAGGAACAACGCATTGGAGCCCGAACCTGTTGCGAGAAGGCCCGCCAGAAAAGCGAGGCCTGTCAGGTAGAACCCTGCCTTGGTAAAGGCCATTCCACGATTGACGCCTTTGAAGTACATTTTTTTATTCGATAGGAGTTTGCTTTTGAATTTCCGCTAAGACGCTGCCTGCGTCGGCCGAGCCCTTTAGCACCAGTCGGTGCGCTAGCACGCGCAGTGCCAGGGCCTGTAGATCATCGGGGATCACGTAGTCGCGTTTTTCCAGCAAAGCGCGCGCCTTTGCCATCCGCATCCACGACACCGCCCCCCGAGTAGAGACACCCGCCAAGATGGCTTCGTGCTGTCGGGTATTCTCGACAAAACGCATGGCGTAATTCACCAGACGTTCCGACACTTGAATGTTTTCCGCCAACGCTTCTAGCGCCAAGACAAACCCGTCTGAAACTACGTTGGCTGGTACTTGCGCTACGGCGTCGTGTTTAGCATCTAGAAAAATCTGTTTCTCTTTTTCGCGCTCTGGGTAGCCGATTTTAAGTTTAGCTGCGAATCGATCCAGCTGGGATTCGGGAAGCGCGTACGTGCCCGTGAACTCTGCGGGGTTCTGCGTGGCAAAGACAATGAAAGGCCTGCCCAACGAGTGAACCTTGCGATTAATCGTCACGGATCCTTCGGCCATGGCTTCTAACAGCGCTGACTGTGTGCGCGGCGAGCAGCGGTTCAATTCGTCGACAAAAACAATCGACGAGAAAATCGGGCCTTTATGAAAAGTAAAAGTTTCTTTCTTCTTGCT
>JALHPX010000295.1 GCA_022842225.1 bacterium | reverse complement strand
AATAAATTCTAATTGAATTCTAGCAGAGCTTTCAGTCAACCGTTCACATTAACGAAGGCGTTTATAAAACACGGCCGTGAGGTACTGGCCGTAAGGCACTTCGACCTTTGAATATTTTTTGTCATCGAAGTACCGCATGAGGGATTGGCTTTCGTGAACCCATGGCGGCGAGCGGATAAAGGCAAAGTCTTTTTTGTCCAGTGCGTTGAGGAATGCCATGAACTGGGGGGAGTCAGAAGTCACGTGCTTGGGCGAGTACACTATGACGTGATGACGGGTGAGATTGCATTGGGCGATGGGCGATTCGGGGTGAAGTGTTTCGGAGATGATCCAACGTTCGTCCTGGAGCGCGATTGTTCGCCGACAAAATGCCTTCCAGGGCTCCATGTCTACCGTGATGGCTTGGTGCAGCGGATGGGAAATGCAAACGCAAACTCCGACCCACGCCGCGAACTGTCCCGCGAGGAAAAGTTTTTTCTCCTTGGGACTTCGCGCCGGCCAATTCACCAATGCCATGCCAAGCAACATTCCGATGTAGAGTGCGAACGGATAGAACAAGCGAGGGTTATCGCGGATGGGCAAAGCATGGATGAGAACAAAGGGTACCCACATTGCCAAAGCGAATTCTCGTCCGTAACGGTTTTTAAAGACGAGGGCAGTGGCCCCCGCTAGCACCGCCAAGAGGCAAGCGCCTTCCAGTGGGTTGCCAAATTGTGACAGCGCTGGATTTTGGTAACGGGTGATTTCGGCGATTGAAGGCAGAATGCGAAAATCAAAAGTCGCAAAGAAGTAATCCTGAAAGTAGCTCCAATCGAAATGGGAAATCACCAGAAGGCGAATTGCCAACAGCAGCCCTGCAGCGACAATTGGAGCATGTAGCCACAACGCTTGCTTCCGATCGGGGTGAAGCGAAGCTGCCGCAGCGAATCCGGCCAAGAAGAACAAATGGTAATTATGGCTAAGCAGCGCAAACCCATTGGCTAGCGTATAGAGAATAAGCACTTCTTTAGTCAGACCGATTTGTCGGAAGCGAAAGAGAGCGCTCATGGCTATTAAGCAAGTCGTTCCCCACACGGAATACATGCGCGCGTCACGTGAATGCCACACAAGCAGGGGCAAGACAGCGCAGAAGAAAGCGGCGGCCAAAGCGGCTTTGCGATCCCGCGTTATTTGAAGAACTACTTTTGCCGCGAATAAGATCGACAGGCAGCCAAAAACCGCGCTCAAGCTGCGGATAGCATAAGCGCCATCGCCCCAAAACAGCTGCCAAATGTTCTGCAACATGAAGTAGAGCACTCCGTTACCGCGGTGAGCCCAGATCTCCGAAAAATAGCGGCTCTGCATCAAAGTATCTTGTTCATCGGTCCAGATACTAAAATGGGACAGGCCCCAAAAGCGCAAGCTAGCGCCGATTGCCAGGATGACGACGAGTAGGATCCCCGCAGGAATCGGATTGTTCTTCATTGAGGAAATTTTACACTACGTGCGTCAGAAAAAAATGCGGTGTGCGTAGTAGGTTGCCTCAGCCATAGAACCTCGGAGACAATACGTCGGGGGGGATTGGAATGCACGCACGCCTATGGCTTGTTCTCGTCGCTTTTTCTTCATTTCAGCTTTTTGCTCAGGATTGCCCAGACGACGAAGTTTGTTTCTTCGACGTTAAGGGCGCCAAATGTGCGGATGGTACCGACACGGGCTTTGCCATTACCTATCGCAAAAATGCAAAAGACCTCCTGATTTACTTAGATGGTGGTGGTGCGTGCTGGAGTAAGACAACCTGCTCCACGGGTGCGGCAAAAAAATTAACGGCGTACGGCAAGTACGAGGGACCGTATGATTCCGTCGACAATGTGCTCAATCAAGGCATGGGCGAGGCGATTAATCCCAATGCACCGTTCGCGACTGGATACAATCTCGTGCGCGTCCCCTACTGCACGGGAGACGTGTTTATGGGCGATAAAGAGCAAGACTATGGCATTCCAGGAATGCCGTATGTCGTTCGCCACGTAGGTTACAAAAACCTCGAGTTGATTTTGGCTGAAGTGAAGTCGCGTGTGCCGACCGCGGACCGGGTTGTGTTTTATGGAACTAGCGCCGGAGGAATTGGTGTGAGCTGGAACGTACATTTGGTTGCAGCACAATATCCCAAGAGCGACTTGTTTGTTGTGAACGACGGCGGAGTGCTATTCAAGAGCCCTTATGTCGACGGCAAAAAGTTAGAGTCTGTGTACAAAGCCTGGGGAGCAGAAGTGAATCACCCGCTCTTCACTAAGCCCGGCCACACATACAGCCCGACCAATCCGCTTACGAGTCAAGTGGTTCAGTACAATCGCACTGAGTTTCCGAAGACGCGTTACGCGTACTTAAGCACCTACAATGATCTGGTGATGATGGGGTTCGCCGGATTGCTCAAGGCATCCAAACTCACAACCGTTGTGCGCAATGCGATTATTAATCTGGCTGACAACGAATTTGCAGGCTCTCCCGATTACAACGTCTATTACCTGAACGGCACTGAGCATGTTCTCTACAAAACCGATCCCGATTCCATAAAATCCGAAGGCGTGATTCTGACTGACTGGATTGTCCAAATGCTCAGTGGCGACAGTAAGTGGAAAAGCGTCCGCCCCGACAAGAGCGGGCCTTAATCACATCTTAGTAACCGCATCCTTCATTGATTGGATTTTGCGCGCGGCAGCCGATTTTGCCGCCTGCATTTGCGCATCGGTGGCGGCGGCATCAATGGGCTCCCGCACGGAGAAATAAAACTTAATCTTTGGCTCTGTGCCCGAGGGCCGCACGCTAATGCGAGTGCCGTCTTCCAAATAGAACTGCAACACATTAGATTTGGGCCACTGCAATTTGCCAGAAACTGATAGCTCTTTGCCCGTCCAAGAAAATTCCTGCGAGCTTTCAAAATCTCGGATGCGCACGACACTCACGCCGGCAATTTGTTTGGGAGGATGGTGGCGGAACTTAGACGTCATCCCGATAATGCGTTCCGCACCCTCTTTGCCGGGAAGTGTAAGCGTGTAAATCTCATCCAGGTGCACGCCATGTCGACGATAAATGCTTTCGAGCACTTGGGTGATGGTTTGTCCGGTGTCGTGAAAATGCGCCAGCATTTCAGCGGCCACGCAGCAAGAGCCAACGCCGTCCTTATCGCGAACAAAATGACCCGCTAAAAAACCAAAGCTCTCTTCCCCACCGCAAACATATTCGCGCTCCGGCTTTCGGGCACCGGTGAAGTAGTCTTCAATGACTTGGCAGATCCATTTAAATCCGGTGAGAGTTTCGTCCACATGCGCGCCGTATCCTTCGCTAATTCGATTGAGTAGCGGAGTGGTGGTGATGGATTTCACCACCAATGGCTTTGCTGGCAGAGTTCCATTTTTCTTAGAACGAGAAAGCAGGTACTCCGTCATTAGGCAGACGATATCGTTGCCACCCAGATAGCGAATAGCGCCGTCCTCGACGACAGCGATGCCAATCCGATCGCCATCCGGATCGGTTGCCAGTACAGCATGTGCCTTGTCTCGGAGAGCTTGCTCCACAGCTAGGGCCAGCGCTTCTTTCTCCTCGGGATTGGGGAATTTTACCGTCGGGAAATTTCCATCGGGTCGCCGTTGCGATTCCACGACGGCGGTTTGAGAAAAACCAAAGGATCTCAACGCACGGGGGATGATCTCGCCCGTCGTCCCGTGCAGCGGCGTAAACACCACTTTAAAGTCGGGGTGATCTTTTTTAGAGAGGCGCAGACTCTGGAGCGCCTCTAAATAAGCCTCTTCGAGTTGTTTGCCCACCAGTTCAATTTTTCCTTCGCGCACGGAGGCATCAAAATTTCCGACGGGAATATCGCCGTAGTCTTCCACTGCATTGTAGTGGCGCAGGACACCCTGATCGTGCGGTGGAATAATCTGCCCCCCGGTGTTCCAATAAATCTTGCAGCCATTGTAGTCGGGAGGATTGTGGCTTGCGGTGATGGCCATGCCGCCACAGCACTGCTTTTGGCGAATGAGGAACGACAGCAAGGGCACTGGCTGCAGCTTTTCCGTTAGCCAAACTTTCATCCCACACGCGGCAAAGACTTCCGCCGCGGATTTAGCAAATGCCTCGGAGTGCTTTCGCGAATCGTAGGTCAGCGCGATGCTCGAAGCCTCTGCGCCGATTTCTTTTAAATACTGCACTAGCGCAAAGGCGGCCTTGCGAACGTTGTAAGAGTTCATGCGCGCAGAACCAGGACCGACAATGCCCCGCAATCCGGCGGTGCCAAATTCCAAGTCACGGTAAAAGCGCTCGACCAATTCGTCGGTCTGTCCCCGCTCCAGCAGCGCGGCGACTTCTCGACGTGTCGCGTTATCAAAGGTAGGCGAGTTCGCCCAGTACTCGGCTTTTTTGCGGATATCTGCGTCCAGCTTCATAGCCATGGTTATAACCACAAACCCAAACCTCTAGCCATCACTGTCTAGGCTCTTGCCTTGAGCCGATTGCCGATTCGACCTTCTTGCTCCATACTGCGCCCCTATGATTTTGTCTGATTCCCGCATTCT
>JALHPX010000294.1 GCA_022842225.1 bacterium | reverse complement strand
GCTGGAACTAAAGGGTGCCCATCTCCTTTCCGGCCGAAAAGGAGCAGGGTGTCCCTCAAGTCGCGATTAATTTGCTGATGGCTAAGCGCTGCTCGCGGCGTTTCTCCGCCGCCTTGAGTTTGCGTTTTTCTTCCGCGGTATTCGCCTGGAAAGCCGGTACGCGGCGCGGGCGGCCAAATTCATCAATGGCCACATAAGTAAGGTAAGCAGAAGTAGCGCGGCGGACTTCGCCGGTGAAAGTGTTCTCGGCATCCACGAGGATTTCCGTCTCCATCGAAGTCTTACCAGCGTAGGTAACGTTGGCGCGGATGCGAACGGTGTAGCCGATCTTAATCGGCACAATAAAATGCATATAGTCGATAGAGACGGTAACGACGGGAGAGCGGGCATATCTTTGCGCGGCAATCGCGCCAGCGATATCGACCCATCCCATTACAACACCCCCGAATATTGTCCCGAGTGCGTTGGTGTGCGACGGCAACACCAGCTCGGTCATAGTAACCGTAGAATCACTGGGATGAGCGGTGGCAGGCGGATCCGCCTTCGGGAAATCTTTGATTTTCTGCGACGGCGGTGGCGTAGATTTCTGGCGTTTGGATTTTTTTCCCATGCAACAAAATTACCACAGCTGACGATACAGGGACACCCTGCTCCTTTTCGGCCGAAAAGGAGATGGGCACCTACCAGTAGAAGGAGAGGATGAGGAAGTAGTGGAAGATGGCGCCTACTAATACGAGGGTGTGCCAGAGTTCGTGGTAGCCGAACCAGCCTTCGTAGAGTTTTGGCTTTTCGTAGGTGAAGACGACTGCACCGATGGAATAGGCCAGGCCGCCGGAGACTAAGAGTGCGAGTCGGCCCCAGGATAATTGCAGGACTTCGTTGGCGCGGATGACAATTGTCCACCCCATTAAGACAAATATTCCGGTGCGTACGACTCGGCTCTGCAGAAGCGGCGGGAGGTCCGCCTGAAACAGCGTGTAGAGGATGCCTAAGATCGCGATGATCCAGACCGTGAAAATCAGGAATAACTGCCACGGCTCGGAAATGGCGCACAGTACAAACGGGGTGTAAGTACCCGCGATAAAGAGATAGATGCTGAAGTGATCGAGATTATTGAAGAGCGTGCGTAGCGGGGGCGAGAGATGAAAGCCGTCGTCTAAAAAGTGCACCGTCGTGCTCGCGACAAACACCATCATGCCGGTTACCAGAAAGGCAACACAGCCCCAGAAGTGTTCCACGCCCGCGCGGTGGGCAAGCGGCAGTAGGAAAAAACCGCCCAAAAGTACTAGAATAACGCCGAAGGCATGCAGCTGTGCAGAGATGGTGCGTTGCCAGAGCAAACGCAGCGAATGGTCGTCACGAAAGCGAATCACTTAAAACCTCAAAATCCTAACGACGATTGCGGGCAGGGGCGGCTAGCTGGCTAGCGGAGGCTCGGTTCGGTCGCCGTTTTTGGTACTCATCTACAAAACGAGAATGTTTTTCGTACGTTTCGGAAAACAAATGCTCGCCGCGATTGTTACCAACGAAATATAAGTAGTTCGACGAGGCAGGGGCAAGTGTTGCGCGGATAGCGTCAAGACCTGGGCTGGCTATGGGTCCCGGCGGTAGCCCTTTGATCACATACGTGTTGTACGCGGTTTTTTCGCTTAAGTGCTTCTTCTTGATGTTTCCGTCGTAATTCGTAATGCCGTAAATAATCGTCGGATCGCTTTGCAAGCGCATGCCCTTTTTTAACCGATTGTGAAACACCGATGATACCAACGGCCGCTCGTTAGCGTTGCCCGTTTCTTTTTCCACGATAGAAGCAAACGTCACGACTTCCTCTAGCGTCATGCCCGAAGCGCGGATCTGATTGCGCAGGTCATTATCCAACTTTGTTAAAAAGCGCTGCACCATGCGATCTAAAATGCGCTCTTCGCCATCTACTTTGGAAATATTGTAGGTATCGGGAAACAGGTAGCCCTCTAAGGTCGGGCTCTTAATGTTGTATTTTTTTGCCGCTTCGGGCGCCAGCGCCAGCGCGGCAAAGCGATCGGCCACGGCAAGCCCCGATTGCTGGAGTAGCAACGCAATTTGCTTTACGTTGTACCCTTCTGGAATGGTAACCGGGTGCACGATAGGTTCTTGGAAGTAGAGCGCCGTGATTGCGTCCATCCACCAGCCACCTTTTTGAAAGCGAAATTCTCCCGCTCGCACGCGTTTGGCCCCGCCGGTGATAGCGAGTACGCGCCGAAACATTCCGGGGCTAGAAACAATCTCCTTGTCCGCAAGCAATTGAGAAACACTTCGCAATGTAGAGCCTCGCGGAATCACCAATTCCACCGAATCTTCCGTTGAAGTGCCCTTCATTAAGGATGCAAAAAATAAAAACGCCACAAAGACTAGCCCAAAAAAAATATAGAACAGCGGGCTAGAAAATAGGCCTGACTTAGGTTCTTCGGGGTAGGGAGGTCTCTTCATTTGTCCTCCATTCTACCATACCAAATGTTGGTTTATGAGCGGTGAGGCAGCGGGGAAACCCAACGTTTCAAGGCCCACCACATTTCCAAATACGAAGGGAAACGACTGAGTAGGCCGCGGCGAAGCAATCGATCTTGTGGGTTGGGCTTTGCAAACCAACGGGCCGCATCGCCACCACTTAAGAATCCCAGCACGGGGATCTGCATGGCTTGCGCGAGATGCAGAGGACCCGAATCCACCGCTACCACCGCATCCATCTTTTCGAAGCAGGCAGCTAGGACACGAAATCGGGGGGGCGAAACAATATGAAAGCGAGCATTGGAACGCTCTGGCAAAAGCGCAATGGCCGCCTCACGCTGCTGCTCGGGACAAAATACCACCCACTCAATGGAGTCTGCTTTCGTCGATAGCTTGTGCAGTAATTTTGACCAGCGTTTGAGCGAGTGGCTGCGCTGGGTAGTGCCGGCGAATGGGCAAATGCCGATGCGACGCTGATCTGTCACCGGCAAGAGTTTCTTCGCCTCCGCGCGATCTTCGGCAGTGAGTACGGGAGCGCCGTTGGTCTGCTCTAAAAAGGCGGCCACGTCGCACTCAAAAGCACTGGAGAGAATGTCAGAGATATTGCGTGTCTCATCTCGTCCCGCAGGCGCCGATGCTGGCAGCTGTACCACCTTTAGTTCAGGCGACGTTTGGCAATCCCAGTCCGTCTTCGTGATGCTAAATTTACGAAGAGCGGGCACCAGCGAAATTAACTGATCAACTTCGGAAAACGAATCGCACAACAGATTGACCGCGACAGAAAAGCTCGTGGGCATTCCGCCCGCCAGCAAATAGCCACGCAGTCGGGCTGGTCGCCACTGCTGCCAATGGTGAGGAAGCTCGTGGTTAGTCACCCCAGGCTCAGTCTCAAATAAACTCGAATTATGTTCGGAAGAAAGGATGTGGATTTCTAAATCAGGACGGGCCAAGCGAAGCGCGCGCAAAGCAGGGAGAGTCTTAATCGCGTCTCCCGCTTTATCTGGTCTTAACAAAAGAATGCGCGCTTCAGACATTAGGTATTTCTCCGGGGAAACGGAATTTCCGCACTGGTCGGCTGCACTGTCTCGGCTTCCCAGGAGGCGATGGGGTACGTACATTGCTGCCACGCCCAGCGCCCCATAGGTCGACCATTTCCGCTCTTCTTCAGGCCGCCCGCAGGCAATTCGTAAGTGCTCGTTAATGTCGGAATATTCCAGTGAAGTAAACCGACTTTTGCATCCGCCGCAAAACGCCCAAAGATCTCGCGCTTCTGCGAGTAGACAGATCCGACGAGTCCCGTCGCAGGGTGATTCACGATTTCCACTGCTTCATCCAGATCTGATACGCGGTAAATCGCAGCATTGGGTCCAAAAATCTCACTGCGCTGATAGGTGCTCTTGGGATCCGGCTTTGTCACTAAGTGAATCGAAGGCGAAACGTAGTAGCCTTTTTCCTCTCGCTCGAGCGGCTTGCCGCGCATGACTTCTTCACAGCCATCGCGCAACGCAATCGCCTGGTAGCGGACGTAATTTTCCATCGCGTCCTGGCTCATGAGAGGCCCAAGGAAAGCGCCGTCGCCTTTTAAGCCCGATCCTACCGTGCATTTTTTTGCCAAGGCGTGAAACTCAGTGACGAAACGGTCAAAGATTTTATCGTGGACGAGAATGCGACTCGCGGTGGTGCGGCGCTGCCCGGTGGTTTGAAACGCACACACCAGCGCGTGTTCCAAGGCCTGATCAAAGTTGCAATCGTCCCAGAGCACCATTGCATTTTTGCCGACCATTTCTAAAACAGCGGTTTTCCAAAAATCACTCGCTACCTGCTTGCGCAAATTCAAACCCGTCTCGTAGGAGCCGGTGAAAAAAACCACGTCGACATCCGCATGGCAGGCAAGCCGTCGCGCGATTTCGGGATCGCCGTGCACAATGTTCCAAGTGCCCGCGGGCAATCCCGCTTCGTGCGCAATTTCCGCAATGCATTGGCCAACAAACGGAGCATGGCGACTGGATTTCAAAATAACTGCATTGCCGTGCAAGAGGGCCGGAATCAAATAGTTATGCGAATCCAACACAGGCTGAATGGCT
>JALHPX010000293.1 GCA_022842225.1 bacterium | reverse complement strand
TCTCTTTTGCCGCTGCGGTCGTATCGATCGTAGACCATGCGTTTGCCAGTCCATAGGCGCTGCCCGCTGCTAAGCGAGTTGTGAGCGGTCCCAATGGCGTGATACGCGGAAGATATTTCTTCGCGACAGCGCGATAATCTTCCGTAGGCTTTCGCACGGCAGACGTGGCAAATAAATCGGCACAGCAGAACAACGCGAAAAGCAAAAATGCCCAACGCTTCATTTAGCGCTCCTAGTTTTTTCTAACTACCGATTGCTTGCTGGTTTTGAGGGTTGAAGCTTGCGAATGTGTTCAAATACGGCGAGCCATCGCTCCACTAAGGATCGGCGTGGGTCTCCACCCGCCAAACCCACGAGCCCCAGGAACGAAAAAAAATTATAGTTTGCGAAAACCGATGCGAGAAAAAATGCCATCACGCAAAATGGAAATCTTCCAACCAGAACCCGTATCTTCTGCGACGGCTTCCGTTTGCAACTGGTTCCAATGCTCTTCGAGCTGCTTGATGTTTTGCTCACTCAATTCGGACTCGGCTTGCAACAAATCGCCGGCAGCATCCTTAGGAAGCGTTGATTCGGAGACTTGGATTTCCATTGCACTATGCTAGCAGCACTTTGTTGGGACGGCCAAGCAATCTCCTCATGCTGCAGCGCAAAGCGGTAGCTCCGGGTTAAAGATACTAGAGCATGATGGCAGCGCGGGTGGCCATGAAGTCGTAAGAAGTTTTTGCGGCAACCGTATTGAGATCATGCTGATACATGACGGTAAGCTGCAGATAACCCAACGTGTAAATGATCCCACCGCCAAACATCGTCACGTCGTCGACGCCGACAACTCGGCTATCATTTTGAACCGTGCCGGCGCGCGCAAATAATTTCCAAGTGCGGTGCACGCGCTGAGTACCTTCAATGTAGACCCCACCCCGTCGAAAACTCGGCGTTGTGGCAGGAGTGACAAGTCCGACCGACATAAACGCGTAGCCCGCTTTGACATCAAAACCAAAACCAAACTTCATCTGAGCATCGAGGCCCAGCATCATGATTCTTTTTCCTTCATCAGAAGCGTCGGTGTAGCGTCCCATATATCCAGACACGCCCAAACCCAATCGATTGTAGAACAGCATGTGGCTACGGAAACCAAACGACTTATCGCTATTGTTGTCGATGGCGGCCGCACTTTCAAAATTGGGATACTTTGTTCCCACCTGCGCCGAGGGATCATTGCCGCCGTCCTGGAAGCCGTTGACGACGTACATCTGCAAACTCCAATTCAAATTCGCTCTATCCGCGAGCTGATACTTCAAAGCCACACCCAAATCGGTCCAGATATCAGGCAAGAATGCCGTTCCGCCGGGCTGCCGAAACTGACTGACGTTGACATAGCCGCCAAAAATATTGTGCGGAAATTGCGGCCCAATTAAATCAAAGGGAACCCAGATGCGACCCGCACGCAGCTCCCACTTTGGCGTCAATTGATACGAAAGCTGATACCAACGGGGCGTTGGGGAAAGTTCAAACGAGAACTGCAACTCTGGAACTGGAAAAATATCCACCATTGCCAGCGTGTGAATATTCGAAAAGGTCAGCGGCGCAATCGACGGCCGGTGATAGAGCCAGAAATCAAACATGAATTTAAATTCGGGAATTCCCAATCCGCCAGAAGAGGGACTCGACGATACCGAGGCAGTAGAAGCATTGGCTGCACCGCCTCCACTATCCAATGCTGCCAAATCAACCGAGCCGCCACTCGAAACCGGCGCACTGTTTGCCGCGAGCGTGGGATTCGGACGCACTGGAGCGGCCGGGTTAGCCACATGAGGAACCGACGGACGTGCGGGCAAAGGGGAAGCAACCGACTTAGGCGGCGGCGTTGCCGCCGGAGGCGGCGTATTTTCTTGTGCCGTTTGCCGGGTTACTGGCTTAGCCGTGGAAAACATTTTCCAGTTTTGGCCGGTGTTGCGACCGACGACTGTAAAGCGTTGCTTGGGCTTGCCCCCACCGCTCATCTCCGCCACCAAGAAAAGAGCACCGCGCTCGGAAGTAGCAGGAGCAACTTTTAAAAATTCGACTTCGACATCGCTGCGGCCAACGAGTTTCTTCAAATCAGCAGAATCAAAACGGGTTTCCCATCGACCACCGCGAGGATCTTCAGAGTAGCGAAGTTCGGTTTTGGAAAGTGCCCACGCTGCTGCGGGGTTTTTGGGATCCTTTAGAATCTGAACGATCTCAGAATCTTTCGCCCAGGCGAAACTTAAGAAGGCCGCAAAAACTAAACGAACTAAGAGTGCGGTAGAAAGCACTATTCCCCCAAAAAAATTCCCAAACTTCTCGGTACTCTACCGTGAGGTTGGGAGCGCTGGCAAACCTCGAAAAGTTTTTTGGCAGGAACTAAGGTGACTTTTGACGCGCTAGCTTTCCAACGCGTTTTCGAATCTCGGGGGCCCAGCGAATCGCTTCTTCCATCGCGGTTTCCAGACTGGGCAAGAGCCAATTGTCTTGATGAACAAAGAACATCGAATCCTCAAAAGGCGCATGCAGAGTATCGACCAAGTGGTTTTTGAAAACTCCCGGCGCGGGTACAGGCATCGGGTGCCCCCACCTGGCGATCCGCATGCCGCGCACCCGGGCGGGATCAATCCCCAAGCCCGGCAAAATTTGATTCTCTAGCTGGCGCCTAGTTTTGTCGCGCAGCTGCTGCCAGGCATTGTGGGCAAAGAGTTCTGTCCTACCCGAATCATAGGGCAAACCTTGGTAGAGAGTGAGAACCGTGTCGCGCGCCGCGGCTTTGTAAGTTGCTGACACAATATCGGTGTTCCCAGCCCGTTTGGCGCGTTCCTCAGTGGCTGTAGCACTCATGCCTTCATCGAGGATAAAGGCGTCGAAAGTTTCAAAATCAAATTTACCGTCGATGAGGACATTGGTAACCACATAGGAGCGGTAGCGAATTTGACCAATGGCGCGCAGCCGCGCGGGCTCCAACTTGGGAACAATCTTGCCCGCCACAAACTTTGGACAGGCCATGACCACCGACTCTGCGTTGAGTGTGCGAATATGTTGATTGCCATCGACAAAAACAACCTTCCAACTCCGATTCGGATTGCGGGTAACTTTAAGCACCAAGGCCTCAGAAATTAGCCGCTCGTCTCCTACGACAGGCAGCAACTTGCGCAGCAAGCATTCGGCTACACCCGCATTTCCCTCGGGAAAAAACAGCACCCGTTCAAATTCCGACGCCAGAAAATTCATTCCGGCTGCGGCACTGATCTCTTTTGTCGACGCCCCAAAGCTCGACCAGCAGTAATGTTCAATCCAGCTCTCCAAATTGCCGGCAAACTCTGGTCCCAGCTCCTTCTGCAAGTACTCGCCGAGAGAGCGCCTATCGAACTGATTAACCCACTTCCTTTGCTCCGGATCCTTGGTGGGGATCTCAGGATACATCTGCGGATTAGATTCATATTGGCCAATCAGCGCGCGGAAACGCGGGAACTTAGAAAAGAAGTCTTTGACTAAACCAGTGGATTCCAGCGCGGTGTGACTGCCATTAGCTGTCAGCGCTGCCTTCAGCACCCCGACTTCTTTCATCAATGTGGATAGTGGAGAGCTTTCTTCCGGATGCAGGAAGTACGCGGCACCGATGGAGTAACGAATCCCGCGCCAACTTTGGCCTTGGGAGTTGCCGCCAAATCGAGGCGCTTGTTCCAAGACGTAGGGCTTCAAATCCCGCAGCAGATAAGCGCTCGTCAGCCCCGAAATTCCTCCTCCGATAACGACGACAGAAACAGTCGCTTCGGGTTTTTCTGGAATATTGTTTTTAGCGAGAAAGCCGGCGGTGTTCCACAATGCTTCATGTGCGCGGGTAAAGTGATCACCAAAAAACTGCTCTGGCTCGTCGATTCCTAGCGTGGAATTAACGGGGCCAAAGTCTTCAATGAAGCCCAAGCCGGAAACAGCTTCCGGCCCAGTGACGTTAGAATGGGAGCAACCTTGTAGGTAGAGTGTGAGTGCACCCGCCAATTGCAGTACTTCGCGTCGGTTGTACAGCTTGGACGATTCGGACATGGAGCCCCCATCGGCGATCTTAGCCCAATTCGCCCTAACTTTTCCAAGTGTCTCGTTTTTGACGTAACTGTTTGAATGCGGCTTCGGGAGATTGGCCTGCGAAGTGCCGCGTCATAAAATCAGTATCGGCCGGGCGAAGAAACGGATTTGTTTTCTTCTCCACGCTTAACTTCATGGGAACGGTGGGTATAGATTTTGTCCGTTTGGCTTTTTCTGCTTTAATTCTATCGACGAGAGCAGAACTTTCCCCTTCCACGCTCATGGCAAAGCCGGCATTCGACAGCAGATACTCGTGCGCACAATAAATCAAAGTGTCGTCGGGTAGCGCCATCACTCGATTGAGACTCTCCCACATCTGCTGGTGCGTGCCTTCAAACAATCGCCCACAGCCCAAACCAAAAACTGCGTCACCACAAAACAGCGCGTGCTGCGCTTTGAAATAGTAGGCAATTTGCCCCAACGTGTGGCCACCCACATCGATAACATCTGCCGTCGCCTCGCCAATCGGTAC
>JALHPX010000292.1 GCA_022842225.1 bacterium | reverse complement strand
CCACACTTTTGAGCACTAGTGCTAACGCCTTCGCGAAACTGCCGCAGAAGGCCTTGAGGTCGCTCGATGGGGCCTGCAACCAATTGCGGCCAGAACAGAATGTATTGCGAGTATTTATATAAACTGCGCTCCGCATTAAAGCGGCCCGAATAAACCTCGATGAGATAAGCGACAGACTGAAAAGTGTGAAACGACAAGCCGGGCGGCAAAAAGCTTCGTGAGAACTCGTACTGCCACTTAAAGACTAACAAAACTGAAAAATTGGCGACGATACCCAATAACAGCAGAAACAGCCGTCGTCGTGGGTTCGTTGATTTAGCAATGCATCGTCCCAACACGAAGTCGCATAAAATTAACGCAAGGAGTATCCACAAATAATCGAGCGCCATTGCAGAGTAAAAGTAAGGCCCCGAGGCAAGAATCCAGTAGGGACGAGTTCGAGAAGGAAGCAGATAATAGACGACAAAAAACAGAATGAAGAAAACTGGGAATTGCAACGAGTTAAAAAGCATTGCGGGAGTAAGACAGTAGCGTCCGTTTACATTCCCAGACAACTAATTTAAATAAACACCATGGCGTGCACATACTGCTTTACAGGCGGTTCCAAAGACTACCGTTGGGACGACTCCACGAATGTTCTTTGGGAAGACAATACGGGGTGCGGTTGGCAAGTAGTTTCAAGCGAGTGCATTGACAATGCAACTCGAGATGCTGGGTGCTCCTTGTGCACTGGCTGCGCTTATACAGGAACGAACGGAAGTGGAACGCCCAGTTGCTTTTCGAATTCTTTTTGCTCAACTCCGTGCGGAGTTGTTCCCGATCTCCCTGGCGCAGCCGTAGTTACTCTGGCTAGTCCGCCGTTGGATGCCGTCCTCGTTTGGACTCTCACCGCAGCCGTTTTTGTCACCACCGGCGTGTATTGGTTCAAGCGTGTGATTATAAAAAAGGGATAGCCCCTTCCCTTTCGGCAGCGGCCACACGCACTAGCCAATGCGCTAACCAAATGCATGGATCTCGAGGTGCCGTGAGCGTTTTTGATTTAAACAAAATCTGCTTGTTCCAGTTGGATTCAATAACTTTGGAATCTCTTTCCCCAGTGGACTCCTCGGAATATGCTAACGACACTGTTTCGCCCGCAGCAAGTCTTTGCAGCAGCTCTAGCACCCGATGCGAATAGCTTAACGTGACAGAATGACCGCTGGCCGAGACCAAAATTCGTTTCTCCGCGGCTAAAACTTTCCAATAAATCAGGCCGCTTTGATTTTTTACCAACGTAATGGAGGTTTTTGCATCTTTGCGACCTGCCTCTTGGATAGGCCCGCCGATTTCAAAGCCAAAGCCCGTCAACCAGCGCAGCCGACGCGCAGCATCTCTGTCGTCCACGGCGTCAGATACATCCTGGGAGATGGGGTCTTTAAAGAGTGTCTGTGGGCCGGAGTTATCGGACAGTCCACTCGTGGTCTGCAAAATTCCCAGGCTTAACATCGCGGAGAATTTGTCAGATCGCGATTCAGCTACATGCCAATAGTCCGACGGCCAGTAGATCAAATCCCCCGCTTCCGCATCCAATACGATCGCATCCTGTCGATACTTGCGGTGGTCGATTTTCAGGCGCTTATTGAAATAGCGGTCACCCGCGCTTACCTCTTTGCTCCGCGACAAAAAATAATCAAACGGCCACGCTAACATTCGTTTCTGGCCCCGCACCACAAACGCGAAAATCTCCTGAGTGTCCTTATGCAGGCCCGTAAAGTTGCTGGAGTACCGGCCGTAGAACAAATCAAGAAAAGCCCGGGCGACCGGAAAGTGAATGCAGTGCCGGGCATCCTGAATAAAAGCCGCGATGGCGTTCCAAATGCCTGCGTCCACCGCATGCATATTGGTGACCATCAAACCAAAATTGTTTTTCGAGAAAACTCGGTCGGCAGTTTTTTCCAAACCTTCCAGCGTATGAAATTCTTCTCCAAACAACTTCCGCAACGGGCGGCGCGGAGAAATCTGCTTGTCGGCGACCGAGACCAGGCAATGTTTGCGGAGATCCCCTGCTCTTAATCCGGCTTCAAAACCCTTCATCGCCCTTAGTAACAAATCTTCGCCTAGCGGAAACTGGGCAAATGGCTGACGAATCACCGTAGGAACGCGCGGTTTCCAGTGGTTCTGGGCAAACGCCGTCCAAAAATGGGGATCGCGGTAATTTAAAAGTGACTTCAACGGATAGCAAACTAGGGCAAACCGGCCAATTCCATCAAGTTTTTCTTGCCCACTGGGCCACTTTTGCGCACCATCCTGTTTGAATAAGTCGGGAGCGAAATGGGTCAAAATTACCGTTGGATAGGCATGAGTGACGATCGCGAAAGCGTCGTTTTGAAACGTTTTCGGGGAGATTTTGTCTCATCGAATCAGCAAGGGGATCTTTTCTCCAGTCCCGAGCGAAAGCTGGGGATTGTTCTCGACGTGGAGACCACCGGCACCAGCGCTACTCAAGACCACATCATTGAAATTGGCATTCGCAAGTTTCATTACAGCCCAGAGACGGGTGAGATTCTGGAGCGTTTAGAGGGCTATGGAGAGCTGCAAGATCCCGGAATTCCGATTCCTGCTCTAATCACACGCCTTACTGGCATCAACGATGAAATGGTTACCGGTAAAAAAATCGACTGGGATCTCGTTGATAACTGGATTTCCGAAGCGGATCTCGTGATTGCCCACAATGCGGGATTTGACCGGCCATTTGTTGAAAAGCACTGCAAAGCCGCCACCAAGGCGCTCTGGGGCTGCACCTTTAAGCAAATCGAATGGCAGGATAAGGGCTTTCCGACTGCCAAGTTAGAAATCCTCTCCATTTTCCACGGTTTCTTCGTCGATGCCCACCGCGCACTGGAGGATTCCGATGCGCTTTTGCACCTACTCACGTTCACGGATCCGACGACTGGCAAGCCTTACCTAAAGGAACTGCTAACCATGTCGGACTGTAAATGGATGCGAGTTTTTGCGCGTCGCGCGCCGTTTGAGAAAAAGGATTTGCTCAAGGCTCGTCGATATCGTTGGGATCAGGGGCAAAAAGTTTGGTACCGCGATCTGCCCGAAGAGTCTATGGCCGAAGAAAACGGATGGCTGTCCGAAAATATTTACTCAGGTCACCTATTTGCCGAGGTGAATGAAATTCCCGCAAGCCAACGCTTTAAAGATTAGTCCGCGGCGTTTTATTCACTAGAAACTGCCACGGACCGTAAAGCCACCATTGAAGATAACTTCATCTTCGACGTTCGCATCCAAAAGTTTGCCGGCGATATACTTTACGCCCAGCTGAATTTGGATATCACTCACGCGCAGCCCCAAGCCGGCTTCGGCAAACGGAGCGTGGCTGCCGGTATTGATAAAGCGAAAGCCGGCTCCCACCATTAGCGTGGGAGAAAATTCAGCAGCGACAGGCGGTGAATATTGCCCGCGCACCGAAGAGTCTAGCCCGAAGGAATTAGTCGCCCCGCTTTGGAATCGAAAGAAAGGAGCATTTCTCCATATCAACCACTCTGTAACGAAGTAACTCACGCCTAAATTGATTTCGTAGAAACTTCCCCGATTCGATGAACCGACAGAGCCACCCCCATCGAATCGAAATCGTCGGAAGTTGTTGGACTTGCCGCTCGTCTCTTCCGACACTAGGTCCGCATCTATTGAACCGTCCACCACCTCCACATCCGAAGTTTTGATGAACAACCTGCGGCCCGATTTTGTTTTGAGTTGATAAAATCCCTTTTGCGGTTTGCCTGCGGATTCGATTGATTTGCCGCGGGATAAGTACGAGACGATTTTTGCACTCTCAGTCGGCGCGGCAAGGACGGCGGCTTTATCGACGGACACCGTCAGCGAATCGGCTTGGGCCGCTTGCGTACAGAGCCAAAACGCAACTAGGAAGCTGCAGAACCCAAGCTGTTTTACTCTCATAACTTCTCCAATGCGTCCTAGGCCGCTTTGTCCGCCCGCAATTCGGCGAGAAGTGCTTGGATCTTATTCTTCTCATCCGTAAGGAACCGAACTTGCGCAGCCCATGCATCCGGAGAGAGCGCTCCTCGCTGAGCGTCCGTTTGTTCAATTAGACGGTCTAGCAGGCTTAGTTTGTCTTTCAGCTGGTCTTCGCTCTGTCCGTCCGGTGTCTGTGCCTTGGGAGCCGATTGATTTTCATTCCGATTCTTGTGGTGCTTGTTTTTTCTATCCCAACCCGGTTTGCTCAAGGATGTCGCTGAGGAAACCGGTGCGCGACCGGTACGCGGATCGATAGATTCTTGGTACTGGCCCAGGTCATTTGTTTCTGTATCGTTCCACAGAAACTCCAATGAGCTAGTAAATTTATTGATCATGTTTAGGTACATGCCTTCGGGCGAGCAGATGGTGTTGAGAAACGTCATCGAAACAGAGAGCACGATGCCTAAGACGGAGGTACCCATCGAATAAGTCATATTCATCAAGAACGTGTCCATTACGCTTTTGGTAACTTCAACGTTGCTTGGGTCCACATTCCCCAGAGATGGCAGAGCGGCCATGGTTCCTAGAAAGGTACCGAAGATTCCCCCGACAACAAAAATGCCGG
>JALHPX010000291.1 GCA_022842225.1 bacterium | reverse complement strand
CAGAACTTTGTGCCACAGTT
Source organism: bacterium (assembly GCA_022842225.1). Lineage (GTDB taxonomy): Bacteria > Bdellovibrionota > FAC87 > UBA2466 > UBA2466 > JALHPX01. The sequence continues at coordinate 4,587 of JALHPX010000291.1, read as the reverse complement.
TCGCATCTTGGCGGAAGCCTACTTAAAGTTTGATCATATTGAGACGATGACCCGCGGTGCGCTCTTTGATTTGCTTTTGATTGGTCTGAAATCTTGGGCCTGGATGGTCATCCCGGTATTTGCCGTGGCCCTAATCGTCGCCATCTTAGCTTGTGCAGCGCAGGTTGGATTTCACGTTACGTGGGATCCGCTCACGCCTAAGTGGGATCGCTTGGATCCCATCAAAGGCCTGCAGCGCATTCTATCGGGGCAGGGCGCAACGGAAGCGTTCAAAGCCGTGATGAAACTGGGTTTGGGATCTTGGATTGTCTGGGCGTTTGTGAATGCAAGAATTCCAGAAGCCGCTCACGTCTTCGAAAAAGACATTCCGGAAATCTGCATTTTCTTCGGCAAAGAATTGGGCCGGCTGTTTTTCCTTCTTTTGGGAACGTTTGGAGTCTTGGCGGCAGCGGATTATTTGTTTCAGCGCTATCGACTTGAAAAGCAGATGCGCATGAGCAAGCGCGAAATCCGCGAAGAATACAAACTGCGGGAAGGGGATCCCGTCATGAAAGGCCGGATCCGCAATATCCAGCGTCGCATGGCCAGTAAGCGGATGATGGATGCAGTGCCTAAGGCCGATGTCATCGTCACCAACCCCACTCACATTTCTATCGCGCTGAAGTACGATGCGACCAATATGGCAGCGCCTCAAGTCATTGCAAAGGGCGCTGATCATATGGCGATGAAGATTCGGGAATTAGCTAAGAAGAGCGGCATCCCGCTCGTCGAGAATAAACCGCTCGCGCGCACCCTTTATAAAGAAGTTGATGTCGGTCACTACGTACCGCGGGATCTCTACCGCGCGGTGGCTCAAGTCCTTGCATACGTCTACCGGTTGAAGAATGGCGAATGGAACACGTCGCAACAGACAGCTAGCTCGTTTTAAGTTCTTTTTCTAAGGAATCATCATGAACTGGAATCAAATAGCAAAGCACAGCGATCTCTTTCTGATCCTGGGGTTGGTCGGCACGATTGTCGTCATGCTCTTTCCCATTCCGCCGTTTGTGATGGATTTATTCTTCGTCGCTAGCATCACAATGAGCGTGGCGATTCTGTTGGTTTCGGTTTACACCACCCGGCCGCTCGACTTCTCTGTCTTTCCCACGATCCTCTTGTTCTCGACCTTATTTCGGTTATCGTTGAACGTCGCTTCAACTCGCCTAGTGTTGCTCCACGGGCACGAAGGTCCTGCAGCTGCTGGCCATATTATTGAGACGTTCGGAAACTTGGTTGTCGGCGGTAGCTACGTAGTCGGTGTCGTGGTTTTCGTGCTCCTGATCATTATTAACTTCATCGTTATCACCAAAGGTTCGGGCCGGGTCGCTGAAGTTGCCGCGCGTTTCATCTTAGATGCGATGCCCGGTAAGCAAATGAGTATCGATGCCGATCTCAATGCGGGCTTAATCAACGAAGAGCAGGCTCGCAATCGGCGCAAAGAAATTGAAGCGGAAGCTGACTTCTACGGGGCCATGGATGGTGCCAGCAAATTCGTACGCGGCGACGCGATTGCCGGTGTTCTGATTACCGTCGTAAACATCATCGGCGGCTTTGCTATTGGCGTTTTGCAAAAGGGCCTACCACTCGCAGAAGCAGCCCAGCTCTATACCTTGATGACGATTGGTGACGGCTTAGTGAGCCAGATCCCATCGCTGATCGTTTCTACCGCTGCTGGTATCGTCGTAACCCGTGCTGCTTCCGGCGAAAATCTGTCGCAGGAATTGGCCAAGCAAGTTCTCTTCCACCCCAAGGCAATGGGTGTGACGTCGGCAATCTTAATCCTGATGGGACTCTTCCCGGGAGTACCGTTTCTGCCTTTCTTCACTCTTGGCGCGATTATGGGCGGTATTGCTTGGGCGGCTTCGCAACACAAGAAGGTGGAGACGGAGAAGCAGGTGGTTGAAGAGCGCAAGAAGGCCGAAGCCACGGCGCATGAAACTTACACTCCGCCCGAAGTGGATACCCTCGAACTCCAAGTGGGCTATGGCCTAGTTGGCTTGGTAGAAGGCGAGAGCAAAGGTGACTTGGTCGATCGCATCTATCAACTGCGCAAGGAATTTGCCCGCGACTTGGGCATTATCGTTCCCAAGGTCCGCATCAAAGATAATTTGGAGCTTCAAGCCAATGGTTACTCGATTCTGATCAAGGGTGTTTCGGTCGGCTCGGGCGAATTGATGAACGGCTTCTGGCTAGCGATGGACCCAGGTGGCGTAGAAGGTTCTGTTCCTGGAATCCCGACGAAAGAGCCGGTGTTTGGTCTGAATGCGCTGTGGATTAATGAAAGAGATAAAGAGCGCGCGCAAATGGCCGGTTACACCGTGGTGGATGCAAGCACCATCATCGCCACGCACTTGTCCGAGCTGGTTCGCAAGCATGCTTACGAATTAATCGGCCGCCAAGATCTGCAAGGCTTGATTCAGAATATCGAAAAGACCCATCCCAAGGTCGTGGAAGAACTGATTCCGAAGCTCTTGCCGTTAGGCGATGTGCTCAAGGTTGCTCAGAACTTGCTGCGCGAGCAAGTACCTGTACGCGATCTGTTAACCATTCTAGAGACGCTAGCCAACTACGCGCCCAAGTACAAAGATCCCGACGTTCTGACGGAGTTCGTCCGCGCGGCGTTGGCACGTACGATTACCAATCGTCTGACGCACGGTTCGGAAGAGTTAGAAGTGCTCACGCTCGACGCTCGCACCGAAGAGACGCTGCTGCGCGGATACCAGCGCACCGACAGCGGCTCGTCGATAAACCTAGAGCCGGGTGCGTTTGAAAAACTCGTGCACGAGTTGCAGAACATGATTGAGCGCACTGCTTTCTCATCGGGTAATGCCGTATTGCTCTGCCATCCCATGATTCGCTCGCAGCTGAAGCGGTTGTTGGAACGTTTCATCCCTAATCTCAATATTGTCTCGGCCAACGAGATTGCCAACAGCGCGCGCGTGCGCTCGCTGGGTGCCGTTGCTGCTTAAGTCTTCCCTAAAACTTTCATTCTTTTACCGGTTGGAGGCTCGTCATGCAGGTACGTAAGTTTGAAGCACACACTCTAGAGCAGGCTTTGGCCCAAGTGAAAAAGGCCATGGGGCCAGATGCTTTGATTTTGTCGACCCAGCAAGTGAAGCGTAAGTGGTATCAGAAGCCGTCGTTTGAAGTTGCTGCTGCTACGCCTCCAGCAAAAGTCGAAGAGCATTTTGACGACGATCGCTTGGCGGAGATCTTCCCGCATCGCAAGTTGGAGAACGAACCCGCGCCGGTAACCTACGGAGCGCCCGTGAAACGGCCGGCGCAGCAATCCGAACGGCCGGCCCCTGCTCAAAAAGCCGGGCATGCCGCCTACCGCTCGTCTTCGCCGACCCCGATGGTCCATAACGAAAGAGCGCGTCGCGAGAACGCGCGTCGCGACACTAGTGGTAAGAATCCGCACGAAACTTATTTTGAAGAGCGCGGGTTTAGCGCCAGTACCTCGCGTGATTTCGTCCGGCGGATTCTATTGGATTTCTCCCAGTCGGATCGCGGCGACGAGCAGTTTATGAATCGCGAGCGGGTGAAGTTAGTGGCGGCAGGCATCAAGACGTTGTCGATGGAAACCCTGGAGCGCCGAAAGCACTGGGCAGTCGTCGGGAATCCTGGCGTCGGTAAAACCGCCACCTGCGTAAAACTGGCGGTTCATTTACAAGGCCGCAAGCAGGAAGTCTCGCTGGTCAGCGCGGACAAGCGCAAGCTGGTGGGCGAGCAAGAACTCTCCAGCTACGCGCGAATGTTGGGCGTACCTTACTTTTCTATTTTCGGTGGCAAGCGCCCCACATCGGGCATCGAGATTATCGACACTCCGGCGATGGGCTTCATACAGCCAGAATTAGCGAGTGAGTTGGAGAAAGTTTGCCGCGAATCGAGTGTGCTCTTGGTGCTAGATGCCGGCCAACGCTTGGAAGAATTGTTACGGTGGGTGGAAGAGGCGGAGACGCTCTCGCCCGTAGGCATTTTCTTCACGCGTGTGGATCTGATCCGCGGTGCAGGGGTTATCCACGACGTTTTAAAGGCAGCAAAGCTTCCGCTCCTGGGAATTTCAAATGGAGCGGGTCTTAGAAATTCTTTGGAGTTTTTCGAACCCGCCGCTTTGGCGCGTACTCTTCTCAACATCCAGCCTAATGCAACGTATTCCCCGTCAGCTTAAGGAGCCAGCATGTGTCGTGTAGTGTCGTTCGCGAGTGGTAAAGGTGGTGTCGGTAAAACCAGTTTGGTGTCCAATCTAGGTGTTTTAAATGCCCAAGCGGGGAAGAAGACCCTCTTGATTGATGCGGATTGGAGTTTGGGAAAACTGGGTATTGTTTTGGGCGCGCGTCCAAGATGGACGATTGATAGCGTGTTAGAGGGCAAGATTTCGTTGCAAGAAGCGATTGAGCCTGTTCGCGAAAATCTCTGCTTGCTGGGGTCTCCAACTGGCATGATGGGCTTTGAAGAACTCTCGGAGCCGATGCGCAATCAGCTTTATTTCGATCTCGACACCGTGGTTTCAGACTATGACACAGTGTTCCTGGATCATTCCTCGGG
>JALHPX010000290.1 GCA_022842225.1 bacterium | reverse complement strand
ACCTACTTACCAAATCCGGGCTTCCGCCTCCCCTCCCCGTCGGTGGGTAAAATTCAAATATGTACCTCCAGCGCTCAAACCAGCTCCGTTCCTGCCGTACTGTCGGAGCAAATTGAGCTGGCGGGTCCGCTCACTTTGCAAGCTGGCCTGGAGGCCTCTTCGGGAAAGCTTCTTCAAGCGGTGCCGACCCACATGCATTGGGCGGCCTCCAATTACGTCGTAAATGGCTCCAACAGCTCACCCCTGTGGTCCCTTCTCGCCGGAATGGACTGGGAAGAGCCGCGCCAACTCGCCTCTCCGCGTTTCCTGCCCTGCAAGGGCAACCGTCTTTGTCTTTCCACCGACATGCCCACATCCGCCCCCAAACGAGGCGCGCCAACGCCTCTCTTGGTTACCCGCGAAACCAAATCGGAGCAGGCCAAGGCATATTTAGAAAACATCGTGGCGCAGTGGAGAGCGCTCTATCAGGGGCGGATCCAGAGCGAAGGCCGTCGCACGCCCCAGTTCCCGGCCGAGCCGTCCGCCCTCGTCGCGATTCTGCCTTATCAAACCGATCCCTTCACATCCGCTTATCCATCAATAGAACTCTTTGCCGCTTGTCAGGGAGCGGAAATCCCAAAGGGAGTCGACGCCACCATTCGCTGGAGCCGAGTCGCTCGGCCGGTCGCGCTGAGTGACTCAGAAGTGCGCAAGTTTGAGTCGCGTCTCTTTAAAACCATGAAGTGTGTGCCGCTCGCTGTGGAGTCTCAGCTCTATCTAAAAGGACCTTCCATCGAAGGCATGGCATGGACTGCGCTGGGGACCTGGGATTTTAGCGGCGCAAGCTTACCCAGAAGGCTTCTCCGAGACGCCCGCTCCAACCCATCCGGAGGTTGACAGAGATCAGGCGAGCACATAAAAATTAGGCACTTTCTCTATTGGGGCGTCGACAAGCGGCAAGTCACTGGATTTTGATTCCAGTATTCCCAGGTTCGAATCCTGGCGCCCCAACCATTTTCTCTTCCCCGCCGCAAAATCAGTTTCTTAAGAACATTTCGAAATAAAAAAAACCACCCAGCCGAAGCTGAGTGGTTTTTGAAATCGAATCTGATTTGATTAATACTTTTTGTACTTATCTGTGTACGGGATCAAAGCAAGATGACGCGCGCGTTTGATTGCTACTTTTAACTGGCGCTGTTGCTTCGCGGTTAATCTCGTCAAGCGGGCTGGCATGATTTTGCCAACTTCAGTGATGAAATTGCGAAGAACAAGTCCGTTCTTGTAATCAAAAATGTATCCGGCAGGAATCTTCATTTTTTCCTGACCCGGGAACCGACGACGAGTCATCCCATCGCCACCTTTATCACCGCCACCAGGGCCGCCTGCTCCGCCGCCGCCCTTGCGAAAACCGCCACGGTCTCCACCGCGATCCCCACCACGTTCTCCACTCCGAATAGTGCCTTCGCTTGCCACGACTTCTCCTTAAACTAAATTCCTTAACAAACTCGGCAATGTACTAGCACGATTCCAAGTTTTCAACCCAATTACTTTGGCTTTTTTTCGTTTGGCTTTTTCTGAGCCGGCCCGTCTACAAGCTGGACCACAGCCACTTCGCCATTCCAGGTTTCCTTAGGATAACGGTAAGTTACAAGCCAACGGTCAGAAGCTGTTCCGGCGCCCATGGGGGCTGAATTGGTAAGTCGCCACTGCACCAGGCTCTCTAGACTATGCGGAAAGGCGCGCGCATGGAACGTAACAGGAATGATCTGCGCGCCTAACTTGCCCAATAGCTCCTCCGATACGTTCCAAAGATTGCCGACCGTCGGACCGTAGTGGAGCGAACGAGTGCCCTCGCCCCAGTGCACCCGAAGCTGCATCGCCGTCACCGAAAGGAACAAACTCGCCATCCACAAACTCACCGCCACCCGCGTAGGCGTCCTGCCCGATCGGAGCCACTCAAAGGACGGCGCCGAAATGGTTGGATTCCAGAGAAAAGTGGCGCCCCGCCAGATCAGAAAAAACACCGCTGGCCAAATACAATTAAAATAGTGCGGGTGAGTAACGAGGCCCTTCGCAGCAGAAAGCGCTAAGAAAAATCCCATCGTCAAAAGCGCCAGCTGCTCGCTTGTTCCCGCCCACGAAGTGGAAAATTCACCAGCCCAGCTCCCGCGGCGCCACTGATGGAGCGCACTGACAACAAGCCCAGCGGCCCACAACACCACGCCCAGCTGGGAAATTCTCAAGGCAATACGGACGACGAAGGCAAACCAAGGCGAGAATCCCGGAAAATCCATCCAAGAATTTCCCAAAAAATAAACTGAGTCGGCCGCCGAAAAATAAAACGGCGCGAAAAATGGAAATAAAAAACTCTCAAGCGACCAAGCCGTGGGAGGTTTGGGCGGGTGGATGGCCGCGATCTGAAGAAAATAGGTAATATCGACGGCAACAACCAACGCTGCGATGGCGAGCACTCCCGCCCATCGCCGTAATATCCACTGCCGCTGCTTCACAAGAAAATGCACAACGATCGCTGCCACAATCGGAATGCTCATTAAGTGGATGAGCAAAATACCGGCTGCCATGAGCGCCGGTAAAAGCAGGCGCCGTAGCGAAGGTTTCTGATCGAAATAAAGGTAACTGGTCCACAACACGATCGAGAACGGAACTCCCCAGCTATTGTCCCAAAGATCGCGCGAATAAAACCATAAGCAAGGGCTAAGTAAGGCCACCCAGACAAACCATTTGTCCTGAGCGCGCAAATACCGCGACCAGATCCACAGACTTAATACCGTAATCAGCGTGATGAGGAGCGATTTAAAGAATGCGATTTCAACGGGTGAAGTCAAAACACTCACCGCAACTTGATAAATCCAAGTTGGCAGTGGGCCATAGTGAACCCCCTTACCGCCTTGCAAACCTCGCTCGGCCCAGCGACCTTCAGCGTTTGCCTCCAGAGCGTTTGAAATCAGTTGCGGCTCGTCGGCAATGTAAGGAACATCGCCAATCCACAACAATCTCATGGCGCATCCCACCGCCAACATCGCGACGAATGCCACCTTTATCAGTGTCTGCAGCGACCTCGCTGCCTGCGGCCAAGCCACCCCACCCCGTACAACACTCTCCGATGTGCTCACGTTCTATCCTTTAGGAAGATTAGAAAAATCGTATCGAAAAATCTGATCCAGATCGTTCTCTGGACGCATTTCGCAGACCTCTTTGATCATTCCGTCATCGAGTCCGTAAATCCAACCATGCAATATAGGACGTTGATCGCGGTACCATGCTTCCTGGACGATATGCGTTTTAGCGAGATTGTAAATCTGGGCCCGGATATTTATCTCGCACATTAAATTGGCGCGAGCGTTTGGTTCGGTGATGCCTTCAAACTGCCCGCGATTGCGATCGTAAATGTCTTTAATATGGCGCAACCAGTTATTTAAAATGCCTAAGTGCTGGTTAGTGAGCGCTGCTTTCACACCGCCACAACCATAGTGGCCGCAGACGATAATGTGCTTCACCTTCAACACCGCCACGGCGTATTGCAGAACGCTGAGAAGGTTGAAGTCCGTATGAATAACCAAATTGGCGATGTTTCGATGGACGAACAATTCACCTGGCTCCGTGCCAGTGATTTCCTCAGCAGGCACTCGGCTATCCGAACAACCAATCCACAAGAACTCGGGTTTTTGATCTCGAGCTAAGACTTCGAAGTAGTCAGGCTTAACTGAAAGTTTATCCTTAACCCATGCTCGGTTAGCGAGTATGAGCCGTCGATCCGATTGCATCACTGACCTTTCTAGCCTTTGGCTTGATGAACTGAAAGCGTTTGTGTTCCATGTTGCGAAGCTCCACAGAGATATTTCTCCGCGGCGCTGACTCCACAAAGTCTTTCACCATCTCATAGATGTCATGATCAATGAACATGGCATGTGTGGCGTCAATAATGACTTTGGTATCGTTAGGTAGCAGTCGCAGCACGTTCTTCAGTTTCACCTTGTGAACAAACGTTACATCCTTCGAAAAGCGAATGAGGAAATCCCGTTTATCTCTGACAACTGTAATCGCAGAATAGTAACTTGTCTTAATAACAAACCCGAGTCCGACGATTAGGCCCAAGACCACTCCCTTGAGAAGATCGGTAAAAATCACGGCCACCATCGTGAACATAAACGGGGCAAACTGATTGAGGCCCTCCCGATAGACTTTGCGGAAGATAGACGGGCTGGCCAATTTGGAACCGACGTGAATAAGCACGGCTGCCAGACTTGCAATGGGAATCATATTGAGCAGATCTGAGATTGCGAGTGCCGCCACCAGCAATATCACTCCGTGCACGAAACAGGCCCATCGAGTTCGTGCCCCCGCGTAGATGTTCGCAGAACTTCGGACGATTACGGAGGTCATCGGAATTCCACCGAGCAGGCCCGCAAGAATGTTTCCCGTACCTTGGGCTAATAACTCCCGATTGTTATTCGAAACACGCTTTAGCGGATCCATTTTGTCCGTGGACTCAATAGAGAGGAGGGTCTCAATGCTACAAATCATCGCAATGGTAATGCCGACAATCCAAGCGTCTTTGGACAGGAAAAATGAGAAGTTGGGGGAACGTAGCTCGCTTAGCAGAGAGCTGAATCCGGTGATC